>JAEEUY010000093.1 GCA_016290715.1 Bacteroidales bacterium | reverse complement strand
TAATTATGACGAATAAACAACTTATAATCAAAGAATTTAAGAGAATTAAAAAACTTGGTTTTTTAAAAAGTAGAAGAAAAAGCAATACAGGGATTGGCAAAACTTTCGAAGATTACATTGGCGTGGAAGAAAACAATATAAACAAACCCGATTTTGCTGGATACGAGATTAAGGCCCATCGTGAAATTTCTTCTTCATTTATAACACTATTTACAAAGGCGCCTTCATTTCCCAAATGTGCAAATGCATATATAAGGGACACCTACGGAAATCCTTACGAAAGCCTCCCTAACTTAAAAACAATTCATACTAGCCTTTTTGCGACGCAAGCAAATTCTTACATGAACAAATATGGATTCCAACTCATTAACAATCGAACAGAAAAGAAGATTTACATTGGTGTGTATTAAATCAAATCAAGGAAATTAATTGATTGCTCATGTGGTTATACATACGAAGATCTTAAAAAAGTGCTAAATAAAAAATTAAAGAACTTGTTTTATGTCATTGCTGACACTAAGACTGAAGCCAACGGAAAAGAATCTTTTCATTTCATTAAGGCCTCTATCTATGAAAAACCATCTTTCGCAAAATTTCTGAATATGATTGACAAAGGGCTCATTATGTATGACATTCGTATTGGCTCATACAAAACGGGCAAGAACATGGGAAAAGTGCATGATCATGGAAGCGGTTTCCGAATTATGGAAAAGAATCTATGCAAACTTTACGCACATCATGAGAAAGTGGAATAGTTCTTACACGTTGAATCGGATATGTAAAATATCGCCATCTTCCACGATATAATTTTTCCCTTCAACGGAAAGCTTGCCTGCCTCTTTACATTTCAATTCGGAGCCGAGTGTTTTCAGATCTTCATATTTAATTACTTCGGCGCGGATAAAACCACGTTCCAAGTCGCTGTGTATAACGCCGGCGGCTTGGGGAGCCGTCATCCCCTTCCGGATAGTCCATGCCCTGTTTTCCTTCCCTCCAACCGTAAAGAAGGAGATCAGGTTCAACAAACGATAGGCGGCACGGATCACTTTATTCACGCCAGGCTCCGTTAATCCCACATCTTGCAAAAAAGCGATTCTGTCTGCTTCGTCATCCAATTCCGCAATTTCCGATTCAAGTTTTCCGGCGATCACCAAAATCTCACAATCTTGATCTTTCAATGCCTGACGAACGCTATCCACATAATGATTGTTTTCCAAGGCATCATCGTTCACATTGCAGACGAAGAGAACCGGCTTATCCGTAAGAAGCATCATATCGGCCACTACCGCTTTTTCATCTTCCGTGGTTTCCAAGGTGCGAACGTTTTGGAAACCTTCCAAATGATGCTTATATTTCAAAAGCGTTTCCAAATCGCGTTTGACATTTTTGTCCCCCACTTTGGCGGCTTTCTCCACTTTCTGGATTTTGCGGTCAATCTGCTCCAAATCCTTCACCTGCAATTCAAATTCAACAATTTCTATGTCACGGACAGGATCTACCGAACCTTCCACATGAGGGAGATTAGGGTTATCAAAACAACGTAAAACATGGATCAATGCATCACACTGACGGACATCGGCCAAAAAGCCATTGCCGATTCCTTCCCCTTGACTTGCCCCTTTGGCCAATCCGGGCACATCCACCACATCCACGGTAGCATATATCAGTTTGTCGGCATGAATAAAGGTGTTAATATTCGCCAAACGTTCATCTGGAACTGAACAAACCCCGATATTTGATTTATTCGTACTGTAAGCGAAATCTGTAATCGCTGCTTTGGTATTGGAAATACAATTAAACATTGTCGTCTTACCGGTATTGGTAAGCCCGATAATACCACATTTAAGACTCATAATCAGAAAATTAGAAACCGAGAACTACGTCTTCCACTGCTTTGATTTCAGGGATATGTTGTTTAAGGGTTGCTTCCACGCCTTGCTTCAAGGTTAATTTGGCATGAGGACATGAACCGCAAGCACCTTGCAGACGAACCTTCACCACATTGTCGGGTGTTAATTCAACAAACTCAATATCCCCGCCATCGCCTTGCAGATAAGGACGAAGTTGTTCAATAATAGAAATTACTTTTTGTTCTAATGTCGGATTTTCCATAATGATTCTTTATTAAAAAAAACAGGTTGCAAAGTTACTAAAACTTTTCAAGCGAATAAATCATTTTTTGTTCAAATAATTTTCTATGATCAAATCCACATCTCTAATGGATTTACAAACCCATTCAAGATACAGTTCCTCTTTTTCTTGAGGGGTTAATGCCCAATTAAAATTCATTTTTTTTAATCTTTCCACCACATTGGACAGCAAAATGGCTACTGAGTTGGAAATATTAAAACTTTCTGTAAACCCGTACATGGGAATTTTCACAGCCCGGTCGCACAAGGAAAGCAATTCAGGAGAGATGCCTGTAAGTTCTGTTCCAAAAACGAAGGCCGTTTTTTGGTCAATGGGCAAATCTTGGACGAAGTAACTGTTTTCAGAAGGCATCGTTGCCACCACCGTATAGCCATTTGCCTTCAGGGTTTGAATACATTTTTGGGTATTATGAGGCTCATTGGGATAATTATGAAGCGTAAGCCACTTATTTGACCCCATGGAAATGGCACTATGAATTGTAAATTCGTTTTCTTTTTCAATAATATGTATATCCTGAACGCCATAACATTCGCATGTGCGCATTACTGCGCTAATATTTTGGGTTTGGAACAGATTTTCCAGAACCACCGTGAAATGGCGTGTACGGTGAGCCAGTACAGTTTGTAGTCTTTCCTTACGCTCGTCGGTAAGAAATGTTTGCAAATAATTGCAAAGGGCTTTTTTCTCTTCTATCGTTAATTCTTTCATTCCCAAATAAATAAAAAAGCCCCAAATTATGGGGCTTCTTTGTGTCTTTTTCGCTACAATTAAACATTGGCAGCCAATTCAGAACCAGCTTTGAATTTAACAACATTCTTAGCAGGGATCATCATTTCTTTTTTAGTTTGAGGGTTACGACCTTTTCTTGCAGCACGTTTGCTAACTGAAAATGTACCAAAACCAACTAAAGAAACTTTGTCACCAGCTTTCAATGCACCCATTGTAGAAGCAACACATGCTTCCAATGCATTTTTAGCATCAACTTTTGTTAAACCAGCTTTTTCTGCAATTGCATTAATTAATTCCGCTTTATTCATAAAATAAATTTTTGAGGGTTAATATATTAACTTTTAACAACGCAAAAATAAAAAAATTTTTATCATACAACCCAATTATGAAAAAAAATCTAAATTTTATAATTGCAAATAGAGAATTGTTAATAACATTATTAATATTTCTTGTAAAATTACACTAAAATAAAGATAAAATGTAATTTTCTTCTCTAAATCCTCTTAAAAATTCAACTGTGGGCAGTCTTTTTTTACCTTGCAATTGCAAATTATCCACTAAAATTTGTCCATCTTTTGTAAAAATTATCAGTAAATCAGGCCGTTCTATTTTCACAGTACCTGGTTTTTGATATTTATTTTCATACAATGGTCTTACTTCAAACAACTTAATCAATTCCACCTGACCATTTCTATTTTGGATATGTGTACAAGCGCAAGGGAAAGGTGAGAGTCCGCGGATATGATTATAAACCTGCTCGGTAGTTTGATTCCAGTCAATAAAAGTATCTTCTTTAAAGATTTTAGGAGCGGGTTTTAATTCTTCTACGGGCAGGTTCGGCTGGGGTCGTGTAGTAACGGTGCCGTTTTCTATATTTTGGAGGGTTTTCACCGCCAATTCTGCACCGCGAACCATCAGGCGGTCATAAAGTTCACCTACCGTTTCTGAGGGGAAGATATCCACCTCCATACTATCGATAATATCGCCCGTATCAATCTGTTTGTCAAGGAAGAAAGTAGTTACCCCCGTTTTTGTCTCCCCGTTCATGATCGCGTGATGAATAGGGGCAGCACCCCGATAATTGGGCAATAATGATGCGTGGACATTAAAAGTCC
Organism: Bacteroidales bacterium; assembly: GCA_016290715.1. Taxonomy (GTDB): domain Bacteria; phylum Bacteroidota; class Bacteroidia; order Bacteroidales; family WCHB1-69; genus UBA1756. The sequence goes on along the minus strand of JAEEUY010000093.1, from coordinate 10,217 downwards.
CTTTAGGGGGCATGGAGAACACCACTTCAGGGAGCATACGAAAAGCGACCACAACGAACACATCGGCATGAAGATTTTTCAATTGGGTTAAAAATTCTTCAGATTTCAATTTTTCGGGTTGTAAAACTGGTATATTGTGTTGTACGGCATATTGTTTAACGGCCGATTGTTGCAATTTCAGTCCACGACCTGCAGGCTTATCGGGAGCGGTAACCGCGGCGACCACTTCATAACCAGCCGCACAAATAGCAGACAGGGTTCCCACTGCAAACTCGGGAGTTCCCATAAATACAACTTTCATCATTGACAAATTTAATGGATTAGCGTTGATACATTTTTTTCTGTGCATGAAGCATTTGCAAGCAACTTGCGGCGGCTTCAACTCCTTTGTTGCCATGTTTGCCGCCGGCGCGTTCCTGCGCTTGCTCTGCATTGTCGCAAGTCAGCACGCCAAAAATGACCGGAATGGTATATTCAATACCCACTTGTGCAATACCATTGGCCACTGCTTGTGAAATAAATTCAAAATGGCGTGTTTCTCCTTGGATGACGCAACCCAGACAAATAACAGCATCGATATCCTCATTAGCTTCCAAAAGCATTGCAGCGGCACTGGGCAATTCAAAACTGCCTGGCACATCGTATGCAAATATATTTTTCGAAGGGACACCCGCTTCAGCCAACGTACTCATGCCGCCTTCTTTTAATGCTGTTGTAACCGACTCATTCCACCTACTAACAATAATGCCAATTTTAAAATTGGCATTATTGTTTGGTATTAATATATCAGATAAATTTTGTTTCTTCATTGATGCATTATTTACCAGCATTCATTTTTGCGCGTTCATAATATTTATCAACGCCCATTTGCTCATAACGAACTTCGTAATTATCTTTAATTGTCTGATAGCAATCAAATGCTTCTGTCCAATTACCCTCTCTTTCTGCCAACATTCCCAGTTTCCACAACGCTTCGGGGGCAACAGAGGAAGTTTCTCCTTTGATGGCGGAGTTATAATATTTCTTTGCCGTTTCCACATCTCCTTGTTCGTCAGCCAAATCGCCGAGCAGCAATTGTGCTCTATACCACATGAGGTCTTCTTTCTTTTTGAAACCCTGCAACATTTCAACGGCATCCTCTTTTTTATCCAAAGCAAGATAGCACAACCCTGCCCAATATTTAGCGGTATTTGCTGCCTTGGTGCCTGAATATCCATCTATAACAGAAAGAAAACCATCTATTTCCTCATCGCCTTCCAAAGCTTTGGTAAGCGTTAAAGAATCGTTGGCCAATACGCCGTTTACACAAACAGCATTCAAAGTTCCGTACATGGCTTCAGCCGCTCTTTCTGCACGAGGCGTGAAATAAAATTTATATAAAGCCAGACATACAGCAATTACAACTAAAATACCAATCAATACGCCATAAATAACTTTTTGATTATTTTGGAAAAAATTCTTTACAGAATTTTCATTTTCTAAAGTAATGGTTTCTTCTTTTTTTCCTAATTTTTCAGTATTTGCCATTGGTTTTCTATTTAAAATTTAAGGTCGCAAATGTACAAGTTTTTTCAATACAATTTGCAACCTTTATATATTTTTCAAAAATTGTTGCCCCGCTAGGACTCGAACCCAGACAAACAGAACCAGAATCTGCGGTGCTACCATTACACAACAGGGCAAAAAACCGTTGAAATAACGTAACCACTTTTGTTTTATTGCAAGAATTTTATCTTTTTTTAAAAAAAATATATCATTTGCATGTAACTCGCTCTGTCATAGGATATAAAATTTTTTAAAAATTCATATTTCAAATGCTTTTCCCCATTCAGGAATCGAACAAAATGTATTTTATCACCATAAAAAGAGTAAAATTCGGACATCTTTTTGAAAATGATGAACTCGCAGTAAATCATTCCACAAAAGATTAAAAAAAATCGTACATTTGTCGCCTAAAAAAAAGACACCTTGAGTTTAATTAATAATTTAAATAGTGCTATTGATCAGTTATTTAGAAAAATAAAATATCCGATCAATGTGTTTGAAAAAGAAGTTACAGATATTAAAATATCTAACGAAAACATCAAACGTTACCGTTTTCAGAAGTTGAAGAAGGACTTTTTTTCTATTTCTTTAAAAAGCAAAGACGATAGTTACAAGTACTTATTCTATATTTTGATGGTGGTCTTGTTATTTTTCCTACCTATCTGGTCGCTTCGAACAGGCATATCGGATGCTGAAATTGCTGCACAAAAGCAGGCCGAAGCGCTCTACAATTACTATGCGCACCATGATCAAACCATCACTACCCTTTCCGAAGCCAAGCACCATCCACAATTCGTTGACTTTATTTGCTGTTGCATAACCCAGTGGTTTCACATTGACAGCGTTTACCACTTCCGGCATTTGGTAGGAAGCTTATTTGCTTGGTTTATCATCGTATTGGCAGGTTCATTTTTAATGAATCTTTTTCATTGGCGAACCGCATTTTTTGGTGCCATCTTTCTTTTTATATCGCCTCATTTTATCGGACAATCATTCGGGAATCTCGTGGATATTCCTTTCGCGTTCTTTTATCTTTTAACACTATATCACACCTATATATTATTATGTGAATTCCCTATTATCAAATGGAAACGGCTATTACTCATCACCTTGTCTATTATTGCGGCCACCTATATTCATAGTGGGGGGTATGTTTTGCTACATTATCTTTATCTTTTTACCATCCTTATTTTTTTGGTTCGCAACCCCATTAAGAAAATATTCACTAAACAATATGTCAAAAATTTTCTTTTTTTGCTAACCATCATCACTGGGGTTACTGTTGTGGTTTATATTTTTAATTTAATCATTCCCCCATTCTCACATCCAAAAACCGGTATTCTTCCGGCATACGCCATTGCAGATTCAACCCTATATCAAAAAGTTATAAGCTTCTTATGGAGAGGGCATATCGTCTCTTCAGATAGTTTGTCATGGAAATTCATTCTTCAAAAGATGCAAATTACGGTTCCATTAATCATTATCATTGGAACAATCATACACATACTTTTTCTCAGAAGCGTCATCAAAGAAGTCCATTTTATCAATGAACTTCTCATTATTGTGGCACTTATTTACCCTTTATGGTCGCTGCAAGGGAGCAGTTGCAATTTAGGTACTGGCTGGAGTATCTACCTGATGTCGTACCCTCTCCTTGTAATTTATGCAGCCGCCGGCTACGAAGGAATTTTACAAAAGGTAGATGACCGATACACCAATGTGGTTATTGTCGGGGCTATTATTTTACTGATTATTATGCCGTTGCGACACACATTATTATACACCAATTCATTGGGGACCTATTTCAACGAAATATCCGGTGGAATACGCAATGCGCAGGGGAAATACGCCATTGATCCCGGGGAGAGTTGCAATCAGCGGGTATGTAATTGGCTTATAGCGCACACTCCGGCATTGATTTACGTGGATACCAACGGCCATTATCTGCCCTACGTCGTTGCCACCAACGGCAACGACGGCTGCGATTACTTTCTGCGCCATTCAACAAGCAAGTTCCAACTTCTTCATGCCGATTGGAATACATTGGACACCAATCTACTATGGGATTATTACATCTCATTCATAGATCAAGCATCCGAAACAGAAATCCAACAAAAACTTCTTCCGCAGGATACTATTCTTTATCAGATAAAAGTAGAAAAACAGCCCATCGCACATATCATTAAAAGAAACTATCAAATTGATACTCTGATATTTGGAGATTCCCCTTCTACGTCAGACTCCTTGATTGCCATTGAATAATAAAGTTAAAAATTTGCCGTTAACATACACATGAAACACCGAATATATTTCATCAGCCTTTGTCTTTTTCTTGCCTGTTTATTTGGAAGATGCAAAAAAATAGACTTAACTGCGGCGTATATATCATTAGGAAAAGATGTTTTCCAAATAGATATGACAAATTTCAATTTGGAGCACTCCACCTATTATGATGATGAAGCGTTGAACTGCATTGCGTCACAAAATTTCTCTGATGCATGGGTTTTTGTCAATGGAAAAGACCTTGGCACGTGGGAGCTACCTTGTGAGATTCCCATTTTAGCATCAGGGAAAACCAATATCATCATTTATCCGGGAGTTAAAATGAACGGGAGTTCCACCAGCCGCCCGCGCTATCCTTTTGTAGATGGAGGCCATCTTACCTTGGATCTCCAGCCAGGAGAAACGACTCAAATCGACAAAATTCCTATAAAATATTACCTCCCCACTCAATTCAACGAAGTGCTTGAGACTTTTGAATCTATTGCCAATCAATATTTTGAAGCTACCGATTCTACAGGCATCAATTTTCAGCGGATGATGGAAACCCATGATCCGACAAGCCATCATCAAGTAGGCGTATTAACTTTAGGAGCAGGGGACAGTATCTTCAATATCCAATCGCACAATTTAAATTTCAATCGTTTGCCGGAAGCAGTATTTTTGGAGATGGATTTCCGTTGTGATGCCGCCACTACGCAAACTTTCAACGTAGGTATGTTTATTGAAAAAAGCACTACCTCCATTATTTCCTATGAACCGTTAGTGGTGGTCAATGCCTCCAATGAATGGAAAAAAATATACATCAACCTTACCCAGTCGGTTCTCCGGAACCACACATACGCCACAGCCTATCGTGTTCTCTTATCAGGTGAATACGAAGGCTCCACTCCCATTAATTTGTACTTTGACAACATTAAAGTTGTTTATCTATAACTTTCCGCTATGCCCAACAAAAAAAAGGTCGTCTTCCTCTATCTGCTATTTGACATTTTGGCTGCCATGGCAACATGGGTGATCTTTTTCAGTTTCAGGAAATGGCATGTGGATGACGGATCTTTTCAGACTTTATGGGAGGTTATCTATCGGGATTGCAAGCTTTATATAGGCCTGTTGGCTTGTCCATTATACTGGATGTTTTTACATGCCTTTACAGGATGTTACAACAATGTGTTTCATAAATCTCGTTTAAAGGAATTGGGAGCCACTCTTTTGATAACTTTTATCGGGTGCCTTATTTTCTTTTTCGCCTTTATTTTAGATGATGTGGTAACCACGCCCTACGACTATCTGCTCTATTTTATCGTTCTATTTGGTTTCCAATTCTTTACGACCTATCTCCCACGGGTAATCATCACTACTTCAATTATTGAAAAAATACGGAGTGGGAAAATAGGGTTCAATACTTTGATTATTGGGTGCGATGAAGTGGCGCTCACCACATATCTTTCCCTCATCAGCCATAATCCTACGGCAGGCAACTATATTTTAGGTTATGTGATCATTGACGAAAATGACGAAGACCATCTTGCAAGTGAACTGCCATGCATGGGGAAATTAGATCAATTGATTGCCATTGTGCAAAAAAACGATATTAAAGAGTTAATCATTGCCATTCAGAATGGGAAGCGCAAGTATATTGAAAACATCATTACGATGATTATGGATTTTGATATCAATCTGAAGATCATCCCACAGATGCAAGATTACTGGATGCGCACAGTGAAAGTCTCCTCTGTTTTATACGAACCGCTTATTTCTATTTCTCCCGAATATATTGACGATTGGCAAAAATTCACCAAACGCTTTTTTGACATTTTTCTCTCCACTATTGCCATTCTTCTCCTCTTACCTATGTATATATTCCTTGCGATTGGGGTAAAATGTTCTTCCAAAGGATCCATTTTCTATTTGCAGGAGCGAATTGGATACCATGGAAAACCTTTCAAAATCATCAAGTTCCGTTCCATGGTGCAGGATGCAGAGCAGGGGAAGCCACAGCTTTCCAGCAATGATGATCCGCGCATCACTTCTTTTGGAAAATTCATGCGCAAGTCGCGTTTAGATGAAACCCCTCAATTTTTCAATGTTCTGGTCGGTGATATGTCATTAGTCGGGCCGCGTCCGGAGCGACAATATTACATTGATCAAATCGTTGAAAGAGCCCCACAATACAAACTGCTGCTGCGTGTTCGGCCGGGGATTACCTCATGGGGGCAAGTTAAATTTGGCTATGCGGAGAATGTTGACGAAATGATTCAGCGATTGAAATGGGACATTCTATATATTGAAAACATGTCCTTACAAATGGACATGAAGATATTAATATACACCATATTAATCATTTTAAAAAGGAGTGGGAAATAATGAAATATCATTTATGGATTTTTTTTCTTTGCCTTTTGCTCATGTCCTGTAAGGTTAAAAATATGGGAACGAACCATGTTCCTGAGACCATAACTATTTCACAGTCGCAAGATGCTGATGATTATCTCTTACATTTGGGAGATACGTTAGAATTGCAATTCACCACCAATTCATCAACCGGGCATCGTTGGAGATGGCTCAACAAAGGGACTTGTACAACCATGGATTCCATAAGTATTCGCTATCATCAGGTCCGACCGGAATTGGTAGGCAGTAGCGCCAAAATGCATTGGAAATTTGCGAGTACCGGACTTGGAACCGACACTTTGCTTTTTGGTTATGGCCCCTCTTATGATGCCGGGGTTATTGTAAAAGAACGCAAAGTAATTGTACACGTTGAAAGATAGGGTTAATCACATGCCAAAACCGCACCTTCACATTGCGATTCCAGCGATGGACGAATTGGCGTTTTTACCCCAGACCTTAGATTGCATTGCGCAACAAGTTACCCATAGTCCTTTCACCGTATATGTCTGTGTCAATCAGCCTGACGAATGGTGGCAAGATACGGAGAAAATAGAGATATGCGAACGCAATCAACAATTAATCAATCTTCTGAAAGGAGAGTATCCTTTTAAGATTGAAGTTTTAGACTATTCCAGTAACGGATGCGGATGGAAGGGTAAAAATTTTGGTGTAGGATGGGCACGAAAAAGATTATTTGAACATATCTTCTGCAGCAGTTGCGACGAAGAGGACATCCTCATCAGTTTAGATGCAGACACTACTTTTGAGAGCAACTATTTTGAAAGTATTGCGCAGAATTTCCAAAAGCATCCCATGTGGCATGCTATAGCTGTTCCATATTACCATCCATTGACTCATTGCGATGAACTTGACCGTGCCATGCTTCGTTACGAAATATATATGCGCAATTACGCTATAAACCTGCTTCACATCGAAAGTCCCTATTCATTCACCGCTTTAGGAAGCGCCATTGCAGCAAGAGTAAAATCGTTGAAGAAGATTGGCGGAATCACGCCGCTAAAGAGCGGGGAAGATTTCTATTTGCTTCAAAAATTACGCAAGATGGGGATGGTAGGTCTCTGGAATGAGGCATGCGTATATCCCGGCACACGATATTCCCATCGTGTATTTTTTGGTACGGGGCCGGCAATGGAGAAAGGGAACAACGGAGATTGGACAAGTTATCCCATTTATCCGCACACCCTTTTTCAAAAAATTGCAGAAACCTACCAACTTATAGATGAGTTGTATCTACACGACCTTGACACACCTTTTTTAAACTTTTTACAATGCCAGTTCAAACAACACGACCTATGGCAACCATTGCGCGACAATGCCAAAGACAGCTCCCAATTCAAGCGTGCTTTTCACGAGAAAGCTGATGGTTTACGTATTTTACAGTTTTTAAAAGAGGAGTATAAGGGAGAAGAAATCCCTGAAATTTCCATTTTACTTGAAAATCTCTCTGTTTTCGCCACAAAAGAAAAACTTCAGAAACTTCTTCCCCACCTATATCCATACAAAAACCACTGCTTGAACGTCCTAACGACATCCGAAATGAACGAAGTTAGAGATTTCCTATTTGAGGAAGAGATGAATTATCGAAAACATGTTGACTAAAAAGGCAATCCGTCGTCAGAAGGAGGCGTTTCGGTATCAACGAAACTAACTGGAATTGCGTTCTCTATTTTTTGTTCGGTAGGCTTTTCCGACTTGTTGCCTAACATGGTAAAATTGTTTGCCTCAATCTCCGTAAAGAATCGTTTACTTCCATTTTCATCCCAACTGCGCGTTCGGATTCGTCCTTCGACATACAACAGTTTCCCTTTTGTCAAATATTTCTCGGCAATATCTGCCAAATTACGCCAACATACAATATTGTGCCATTCCGTTACCTCCTTGCGCTGTCCATCCCTATCTTTGTACACTTCCGTAGTGGCTAAGGTAAAACTAACTCGTTTACTTCCATTTTCCAAGGTTTTGGTCTCCGGATCCTTCCCAAGATGACCAATGAGAATTACTTTGTTAATACCAGACATATCATTTAGTTTTTTTAGACAGCACAAAAATACATCATCAAAATAGCAGAATCAATACCCTGTTAATAACTTTTCATCACTACTCTATTTCAACGGTTTATATCCTGATTTGTCCAATATCTTTCTACTATCCGTTTCAAGCATCAACTCTTGAAGGGTTACATTCGGATTTTTTTCCATATAATTGATTACAATCTTCCAGCCAATGTAAGCCCCTATCCTTCCCGGAGAACCCACAAAAGGATTGGAAAATGGGGCATAATCAACTAACCGACGAACGACACCCTCCTCTTTAGAAAACAACAACTCATTTTCTATCAAATAGTTCCAAACGTCTGCTTGGTATTGTTCTGCCCATGCGAACTGTTCTGTAGTATAACCCATAATATCAGAAGCAGTTGCTTTCGGGAACATCATTTCAGTAAAATAGATCACCTTGCCGACCTCTATCATATTATCCAACAATGTAATGGGTGTTTTGGAGGGGAGTTGCCAATAACCTATGGCTTGTGAAAAACAATCCATAGCAATGTATCTTTTATCGCAATGAATTCTACGATACTTTTCCAAACCGAAATCATCGTAATGCTTACTATCCGCACCCAAATACCAATCCAATCCTATAATCACAATATCATCAACCCATAAGATAGGGACACTTCGCACATCAACCCCTGCCACTGCCGTATAAAACTGCGGAATGGTTGCCTCTGGGAAATAATATCTGTAATAACTAAAAGCTTGCTCCAGCTCTTTCTGCAAAAAATCCAAATCCGGATACATTTTATCCACATCGCGATGCAGTTCCTGCATCACAGGATCTTTCACAAATGCTTTGATTTGAGCAATATATTCCGCATCTTTCCACGCATTGGGATCAATAAAAATAGAAGGATATTGGGCAGACAACTTTTTTAAACTGCCCGCCACATTAGTTAAATCAATATTGAAAATATCTTGATCATAACGATGAATGGGAATAGCTAACGTATCGCTTATTTTTTCCACTTCCCGCTTAACCGCCCCTTTCTCCACTAATTCTTTGCGCTGGTTTTCAGATTCTTCCCCTTTATTCGCTGAAAATCTCCACCAAACCAAACAAGCTACGAGTATCATCAGCACACTGATACAAATTATAATTATGATCTTCTTTTTTTTCATATTATCTCCATTCAAAAGTTTCAATCATTTTCATCACATCTTCACGAATATATTCAATCACTGGCTGTATCGAATCGTTGTTTGGCGTGAAATTGAAATAGAGGGAGGTGCGAAGATAATGATGCGTTTTGTCTGTCAACCAGAATTGCAACGGACAGGCGACATTTTTCCCTGCAATGTCAAACAATTTGCCGTACAATTTGGCTGAATCATCTTGAATAAACGACTCTTCCACATCTGAAGCCATGCTATAATGCAATCCGACAAACTCTTCATCATTTTCCATCAAACGTGGAAGATTTGTATCAACAGGAAGGTAGGTCATCTCTAAAACCGCCTGTTGCTGAGGATAATAAAGATGTATCCACTGTATTCCTTCTCCCTTATCCTCGATAGTATAAGACGCGCTCTGGGAATATTGGAACTGAAACGGCAGAGCACTCGTATCAAAAACCTGATAGGAATGGGGCGGTAAGTCTATCCGAAAATATCCTTTCGGTTTGGGCATTTCAGCTTTCTTCTCCTGACAAGCGAACACGCTCCACAATATCCCCACAACAATACAGCAATAAATTACTATTGACCCTTTTTTCATATCCTATTTTTATTCAACATCTATAATTTTTATGGTCATGGCCAAACTTACTTTTCCTTTGATTCGATTACCATCGCCTGCCACCCCATAAGCCAAAAATGAAGGTATTACCAAATGAGCGACTTCATTTTTTCTCATTTTCTTAACCGCTTCATTCAGTCCTGATATTTCATCCGATTTATCCACCTTGAACTTCTTCACCC
>JAEEUY010000092.1 GCA_016290715.1 Bacteroidales bacterium | reverse complement strand
TGGAAGTATAAACTGCATTTACACGGGGAAACCACTTTACATAAAATACTATGATTTAGACCACTTTGTCCCGTGGAGCTTTGTGTCACACAATCTTTTGTGGAATCTGATTCCAGCCGATTCAAGTATCAACTCATCGAAAAGCAACAACCTCCCGTTGTTAGACAGATACTTGCGGCCATTTGGGGACATCCAGCAGCGTGCACTGACAACATTGTATGAGAAGAATCCGAACAATTCCATTCTGGAAGATTATCTGATCATTCACGATTCTGTTTCTGATTTGGTAAATCTCTCTGAAACTGATTTTTATAATGTTTTCAAGAGAACTTTTTCGCCAATGGTTCAAATTGCTGAAAATATGGGATATAAATATTGGAAAAGATGAAAAAAATTAAAAACAACCCACACTTAACCGCTAAAGAACGCACTTCCGTTTCGTTCCCAACCCGATGGCTCAAAGAACACAATTTGCTGAAAGGTGATATTTTGGATTTTGGCTGTGGATTCGGTTTTGACACAGACCATTTGCAAAAAGAAGGTTATAATATTGTCGGTTACGACAATTATTACCGTCCCGAATATCCAACAAAACGCTTTGACACAATAATTTGCAATTATGTTCTCAATGTTCTTGAACCCGAAGAACAAGCCGAAGTGCTGATGTCGGTTTCAGAACTGCTAAAACCCACTGGTACAGCATATTTTACAGTAAGACGCGACTTGAAAAGTGAAGGATTCCGCACGCATTTTGTTCACAAGAAACCCACATATCAATGCAATGTGGTTCTGCCGTACAAAAGTGTATTTGCAAACGAGAACTGCGAAATTTTTGAGTACAAGCACTTCAACAAGACCGACTACAAAAAGAATTACGAGATTGCCAAAGGTTGCCCATTCTGCAACCTGAATCCGAAAGTGGAATTGTTGAGTGAGACCGCTACAGCAGTTGCTTTTCTCGATGGCTATCCTGTCAGCAAAGGCCACACACTGATTATCCCTAAACGCCACGTTGCCAGTTATTTTGATTTAACAACACGTGAGCAACGAGCCTTGTGGCTTTTGGTTAACCATTGCAAAAAACTATTGACGGAGCGTTTCCACCCCGACGGCTTCAACGTGGGCATAAACGTTGGCGAAGCCGCAGGACAAAGCGTTTTCCACGTTCACATTCACCTGATTCCGCGCTATAAAGGCGATGTTGAGAACCCGAAAGGTGGGGTTAGAGGGGTGATATCGGGGAAGCGGAAGTATTAATATAGTAAAATAAATGATACACAGCATTTTTTATTCGTGGCAATCAGACTTGCCCGAGTCGGATAATAAATCATATATCGGTTCATGCTTGTCAAAAGCATTAACGAAATTGAAAAGAGAAGACGAGTTTGCAGTCGAATATGTTGTTGAGCGTGCGACTAATAATCGTACTGGTACTATTGATATAGCTCAAACCATATTCAATAAAATCAATAGTGCTAAATTGCTAATAGCGGATGTGTCAATAATTAATCATCGCAGTAGAAAATATCGTAAGACACCAAATCCAAATATACTTGTTGAACTTGGGTACGGTGTAAGAACTATCGGATGGGAAAACATTATTTGTGTTTTTAATACAAAATATGGTAGTCCTGAAGACTTGCCATTTGATATAAGGAATAGGCGATTATTGTTATATAATAGTAATGATGAGAAATCTCTTCTCATAAATGATTTGTGCCATATTATAAAAGAGAGTAACAATACACAAGTGCCTTCTGATACTATTAGAGATTATTATAACTCAAAAATATATACTTCGTTATTTAATTTAATATCAGATTGCTACAAGGTGTTGTACGGATATCAAAAGGGAATATCTAAAAAAGGTATAAACCGCGTACTAAACCTTAATGAAAAAGATATAAGAGAAAAATTATCCAATCAATCTTTCTTGGGGTTTCAATTATTCAAAAGTTATCCAATGGTAATAAATGATTTGGAAATACAATTAGAGAAAATTTTAATAATTAGACAGTATAATGACAATTATTATGTTCCATTGGTACAAATAATTGATACACTCAAATTGCACGATAAACTGTTGAATAGAAAATTTCAAGTGTCAAAAGCCGAATTGGTATCAAAAAACGAAAACTGTGATTGGGCACTTATGCATAACATTAAAATAGAAGGATTGCCAAATCGTTTTGTATTGATGCGCAAAACTAAAAACAACGCAGATTTAGGTGTTGTGATAGATTTCGGGGATATTATTAGAGATGATATGCAAAAAGAACTGCTATATTCATTTAAATTATCTGCACTAAATATTGAGTTTTTTGTAAATTTTTACAAACGAATCATCTCTTCTATTAACAAATGGATTGATAATAATGGCGGAGAATTCATTTTTGATGAAACAGAATTGGAGTTTAAAATTGCAAAATAACTAAAAGTAGTCATCGTTGAAAGTGAATAAACAAAGTCTTTACAAATTTGAAGACGACAATGTATATGTCCGTTCTGTTTGCCATTTCACAAATCACGACCTTAAAACGCGAGCAAGACTATCCGTTGATTTTTGATGCCCCTACATCTTCATTCGGTGGCTTTAAGGAAGATACGTTCTACAATGTGATAGACACTATCGACAAGCAATGTGTTATCGTTACGAAAGATTTGCTCAACATCGACAAAACGACGGGACAAAAGGCATTGGATTTCGATACAATCAACAAACTTTCCTGCTCTGTTTACAGGATTGAAAAAGTCGAACCGTTCAATGACAAGGACTTGTCAACCATTCAAACAGTTGTTAAACCAATAAGATAATGAACTATGGCAGCGGAAAAGATATATTATGATTTGTGGGCAAGTCGAAACCCAAAATGGGAAAAAAGATACGAAGACAGCATCATCAAAAACTTTTGCGACTACGGTCGCGGTGCTACATCTTTACGCGAAGACAGAGGCAAGGTTTTTGGAGGCGGTTATGAAATTTTCATTGTAGCCTTTTTTATTGGACTTTATTTCAACCAAAGAAGACCGCTCATCGAAGACACACAGAAACGCAAGATCTTCGGCCAGCCCATCCAGTATTGGGGCAACTTGGATTCTGTCAAAGGACGGAAAGCCTATCCAAAACTTCGTGAGTACATTTTCACCGCCCTTGTTGCACGCACTGACATTGATTTTATCGCATTGGAAAAAGGTGAAATCACTACCAATAAAGCAGTAAGTATGCTTATGCAAACTATGGAAGAATACGCCAATTGGGGTTTCCATTTCATGGAGGACAAACTGACCGACGACCCCAATTATTTCTATCGCGAAACTGCATTTTTGGAAGTGTTTTTGGCTTTCGATGCCTCTGTCACGGAAAGCACAGACGAAGAAGAACCCGAATCGTTGGATTAATATAAACAAAGTATATAGAACACATTGCATAAACAAACTGAAATCATTTTCCACACAGAAAGTAGAAAATCTGAATATGCGACGGATTCCAAGCTGCTGGTCTGCCCAAACCTACCATTGAATCAGCGCAAGGAGGTGTCTTGGTGACGTTCCAAAGGAACAATGTAAACATAGCAAAACCAGACTCCATCGACACACAGGATGTTGCAGAAAGTTCACAGAAAAGTGTGGAGGAAACGCAACAGAAAACGCAGCAGAAAAGTGTGGAGAAAAGTGTGGAGAAAAGTGTGGAGAAAATCATTCGGGCAATTAGGGACAACTCGCAAATTACTATAAAAGAACTAACTATTCTTATCGGCCTTTCACGCCGTGGTGTGGAGAAAAATATAAAGAATCTTCAACAAAAAGGCATCATCCGCCGCGTGGGTCCCGACAAAGGCGGTCACTGGGAAATCATAGAACCTACAAAGCCGGAGAAAGACAATATTATCTAAAAGACAAAGCCAACATGACCAACGAAATCCAATTCATATTATACCAGTTGCCTGAGGAGGAGAAAATGGTTGTTTCCAAAATGGAAATAACCACTCAACACGGTGCCATAGAAGGAAAGATGCAACGAAACGAAAAACACGGTTCAAGATTCGCTATTCAAGCAATATAACAGAATTTATAACGTTATAAGAATATGGAACCACGTATATCATACGTCTGCTGAAATCAATGAGGAGGTAGGCATTGACCGTGTCGTTGTGTTGCTGCCAAATGGTGGACATGAGCAAGATGTGAAGGCGATGCTGGAACTGTATGATAATCCGGAAGAACTGACATTCAACGATGCTGATGAGTCCGAAAAAAAGTCCGGAAACGGTGAAAATATCCGAAAAAATAATAGTTTGACCGAAAAAATGTCCGAAAAGATGGCAATTCAACAAGAATTGTCCGGAAAAATGTCCGGAAAAATGTCCGGAAAAATGTCTGAAATTGTCATGATGTCAAAATCACAGGAATACATTTCTGCGTATGATGTAGTTTCATTACTTTCTGTAGATGAAAGGCAAGCAAGAAGATATTTGAACAGACTTGTAGAACTGGGTTATTTAAAGGCTGAGGGTGTTACTAAAAACAAGAAGTATAAGTATTGGAAATAGCAACGAAACATTTTAAGGACAGCAAGTGGTATCATTCCCCATACGTCGGTGACCAGGTCATTCCAGGATTGATGTAGAAATAGTTGTTCTCATTTTCTCCACCTCTTGAGTTGCGGGAAATACTGCCGCATCATCCCCTTATATTCCTCTTTGGTCATCGGTTTTGGCATGTTCTTGTTCACCTCGTCCACAAACTGGGCGCAGAATTCAATCATCTCGTCCATGGTGCAGTCGTTGGTGAATGCCCCCTCCTTGTAGCAATAGCTGCAATAATCCCCGTTTTTGCTTCCGTCGGCGTTGGTGCCGAGCATCTCTTCCGTGAGCGGCATTACGCAGCTCTGACAAAATTTCTGTTCCATAACTTT
>JAEEUY010000003.1 GCA_016290715.1 Bacteroidales bacterium | reverse complement strand
TAGGCTAACCATTTTTTCATCTTCAGCGATAGATGAACAACTTGTTGAGAACTTTTCATAATTGATTTGATTATATTAGTTTATTAATTTATTGTCCAAATATTCAAGTATTCTATTGTGTCACAAACTATTATTGACTTCTAAACATAAAATGAAAGAACCTTTCTCGATAAATATTATTATTATGCCCTATTGCATTCATATATTTTTTCTTTCTGAACCCAATATGACCTAATAAGTATGTACGCTGCAAAATTAACACAAAAATTTCTTAGATAAATCATAATTTTGCATTGAATTAACAAAAAATATTCGCAGATTAAAAACACTTAAATACAGTATTTTATAATGGTAATTAACACCCCCTTGTGCATTATTTCACTAACATATAATTGTTAAAAACTAACAATTGCCTGTTTTTTTTAGGAAAAAAAAAGAAGAATTTCACAAGAATAAGCCATTATCCATTAATTATGTGCAGAAATAACATTATTTAACTTATTATCAATATATTAAATAATAAATTTAATTATTCAAAGAAGCCACTAATTAATCAATATAAAAAATGTATCTTTGCCGAAATTTTTTTGAACCATTTGGTTTAGAATTTGTATTTATACGAAAGTAATAAAACCAAAAAACTATAAAAAGCAACATAAAACTATGAAGAAAGAGATTAAATTTTGTTTAGTGTATCGTGACATGTGGCAATCGTCTGGCAAATACGTTCCTCGTGTAGATCAATTAGTTAAGGTAGCACCAGCGATTATTGATATGGGATGCTTCGCAAGAGTGGAAACCAATGGAGGGGCCTCAGAACAAGTAAATCTACTCTACGGAGAGAATCCCAACAAATCTGTACGCGCATGGACAAAACCCTTACGTGAAGCGGGAATTCAGACACAGATGCTGGAACGCGCACTGAACGGATTGCGGATGTATCCGGTGCCAGCGGATGTGCGGCGGCTGATGTTCAAAGTAAAAAAGGCACAAGGGGTTGACATTTCCCGTTCTTTTTGCGGATTAAACGACCCACGCAATTTGGAACTTTCTGTAAAATACGCCAAAGAAGCAGGCATGATTTCCCAAATTGCACTGAGCATCACCCATTCGGATATACATACTGTAGATTATTACATGGGCATTGTAGATCAAGTAGTTGCATACGGAGCAGATGAAATCGCCTTAAAAGATATGGCGGGAATCGGGAGACCTGAAACTTTAGGAAAACTCGTAAAAGCCATCAAAGACAAATACCCGCATATATTGGTACAATATCATGGGCATACCGGTCCTGGATTTTCCGTTGCCTCCACCTTAGAAGTTGCCAAAAACGGAGCTGACATCATTGATGTAGCCATGGAACCCCTGTCTTGGGGAATGGTGCATCCTGATGTCATTACCATTCAAGCGATGTTGAAAGATGCCGGGTTCCAAGTACCTGACATCAATATGAATGCCTATATGGAAGTACGCCGGCTCACCCAAGAGTTCATAGACGATTTCTTAGGCTATTTCATCAATCCCAAAAACAAGATAATGACTTCATTATTAGTTGGTTGTGGTCTTCCAGGGGGTATGATGGGATCCATGATGGCCGACTTGAAAGGAGTGCAAAATGTTATCAACGGTGCCTTGCGCAGCGACGGGAAAAAAGAGTTGTCCCAAGACGAATTATTGGTAAAATTGTTTGAAGAAGTAGCTTATGTATGGCCTCGCGTAGGCAATCCGCCATTGGTTACCCCTTTCAGCCAATATGTCAAGAACATCGCCTTGATGAACATCATCCAAATGTCGCAAGGGAAGCCACGTTTTTCACAAATGGACAAAAACACATGGGATATGATTTTAGGCCGAACAGGCCGTTTACCTGGCACTTTAGCTCCTGAAATCATTGAATTAGCCAAAGAAAACAATTACGAATTCTTCACCGGAACCCCTCAAGACAACTATCCGGATGAACTTCCCAAATACCGTAAAATGATGGAAGAAAATGGCTGGGACTACGGAGAAGATGACGAAGAACTGTTTGAATTAGCCATGCACGAGCCCCAATATATCAACTACAAGAATGGCAAAGCAAAACAGAATTTCGAGAAAGAATTAGAGGCGGCCAAACAAGCTTCCAACATACAAGTTGTGGTAAAAGAGATCAAGTTGCCTGAAGTAAGAAGAGAGGAACTTATTGCCGCAGCGCAATCGAAAAACCCTGATGCAAAGCCAGTTATAGCAACGGTAGATGGCACAATATTATGGGAAATTGCGGTAGCTGCAGGTTCATCTATGAATCCGCCAATAGGCACCCCTTACAAAGAAGGAGATACAATTTGCACAATTGGTGCGTACTTCGGAAATGAAGACGTGAAAGCATTATACAATGGAAAATTAATTTCAGTGATTGTAAAACAAGGAGAAAAAGTACGCAAAGGCGATGTTATTGCCTTCATTCAATAACCATTTCATAAATACGTATCTAATTATGAAAGAATATGTTAAGTGTCTAATCATTGGTTCTGGTCCGGCTGGTTACACTGCTGGGATATACGCTGCCCGCGCTGATTTGAAACCCCTTCTCATTGAGGGACTTACACCTGGAGGACAATTAACCATAACGACAGATGTGGAAAATTTCCCAGGCTATCCGACGGGCAAATCGGGTCCGGAAATCATGCAAGATATCCGCGAGCAAGCTATTCGTTTAGGTACGGAAATCCGCCCCGGGATAGTCACCAAGGTTGATTTTTCGAGTCGTCCGTTCCATTGTATTATTGATGATGAACATGAAATCTTAGCCGAGACAGTCATTATTGCGACGGGAGCTACAGCACGTTGGTTAGGTTTAGAATCGGAAAGCAACTACCGTGGCTATGGCGTTTCAGCATGCGCCACATGTGATGGCAACTTCTTTAGAAACAAGGAAGTTGCAGTTGTTGGAGGTGGAGACACTGCTTTAGAAGAAGCACTTTATCTGGCAAAATTATGCAAGAAAGTATATCTCATTCATCGGAGAGATGAATTTAGAGCCTCCAAGGCCATGCAACATCGCGTTTTTAATACAGAAAATATTGATATCCAATGGAATTGCATCCCAACAGAAATCTTGGGAGAGAAGCAAGGGTTCATAAAAAAAGTAACTGGCATCAAGCTCACCGATACCAAAAGCAATTCCCTGAAAATCATTCCTTTAGATGGTGTGTTTATTGCCATCGGCCATCAACCGGCCACAGCGTTGTTTGAAGGCCAAATCGATTTAGATGAGTCGGGCTATATTCGCACACAGGCAGGCAGTACCCGCACCAATATTTCCGGAGTATTTGCCGCTGGAGACGTACAAGATCCTGTTTACAGACAAGCCATTACTGCAGCTGCCTCCGGTTGCCAAGCTGCCATTGAAGCCGAGCGTTTCCTGCTAGATCAGCTATAACGAATCCCCCTATACTATATTCACGCTTCTTACTTAGATAACACCTTTGCAAGAAGCGTGATTTTTTTTGAAAAAAAACAAAAAAAATCACTATAAAGCATTACCTTATAGTGATTCAATTCTATTATTTGCCTATGGCAAACAATTATATTTCAATATTTTATTCTTCTGCAGGAGCTTCCGTTGTTTGTTCCGTTTCTTGAGCTGCGGCAGAACCATATTTTTCATTGAATTCTTTTTTGGTTATGAATGCACAGCCTAAGCACAAAACCAAAATAGCTATAGCCAAGCCCCAAGTAACTTTTTCCAAGAAGTTAGTGGTTTTTCTAACACCCATAATTTGGTTGGAACCAGCGAAATTAGATGCCAATCCACCTCCTTTGGCTTCTTGAATCAAAACAAAAAAACCTAAAGCGACACAAGCGATAATAATTAAGATTACTAATAACGTCATTTCTCTATGAATTTTATATTAATTTTTACTATTTTTTATTTCTCGAATTT
>JAEEUY010000008.1 GCA_016290715.1 Bacteroidales bacterium | reverse complement strand
TTTGAAAACCTGATGAACCCAGAGCGAAGGATCCATCGTCGATGAAAAGAGGAGATGAAATTAGCGCAATTAAGCGAGTTTCACTGGATTATTTCCAGAAATGAGTATCCGCAAAATCAATAATGAAGGTGGTTGATTTTTCAACGTAAGGATAGAGAAGGGAATTTCCAATAAAATCAGACTTTAATATAATTTCCTGTTTATCAATAGATTTTGTAAAATGTAAAAGAATGCTGCAAATGAATAGAACCTTAATCACACCAAAACAAATGCCCGCCAAGCGATTTACAAAGTTGGGGACCATGATTTTTACAATTTTTTCAAAAAGAATGCCTACAAAATGAATAGCAATCACTACGCTTACGAAAGTGATAATGAAAGCGATAATGCCAATTGCTGGCAGATTAGGAAGTTTCATTGCCACATAATCGGAAAAGGAGTAGGTGATATAAATACCTAAAATCAAGGCAATTAAAGAAAAAACTTCTTTTACAAGTCCATTTTTGAATCCTTTGAAAGCAGCCCAAAGAAGTGGAATAAGAATGATGATATCTAATGTGTTCATGTTAGGATAAGTCTCTAATTCGTTGGGTTAAGGGTTGTGCAAAGATAAAGTCGTTAAGGTTTTGATTATCAGAGATGAGCACATGGTCTTTATCGCCACGCCAAGCTAAATTGCCTTCATAAATATAGGAAATGGTTTCTCCGATGGTGATGACAGAGTTTATATCGTGGGTATTGACGACGGTAGTCATGTTATACTCATGGGTGATTTCATAGATTAGTTCGTCAATAACGAGTGAAGTTTTGGGGTCCAAGCCGGAATTTGGTTCATCGCAGAAGAGATATTTGGGATTGCTGGCGATGGCGCGGGCGATGGCAGCACGCTTCTTCATTCCACCACTCAATTCGGAGGGGAATAACCAATTGGAGTTGGCGAGGTCAACTCGTTTTAAGCAAAAATTAACTCTTTCTATCTTTTCTTCTTCACTCATTTCGGTAAGCATATTCAATGGAAACATGACATTTTCCTGAATCGTCATAGAGTCAAAAAGAGCAGCTCCTTGAAAGACCATGCCCATCTCTCCTCTGATTTTTTGCTTCTCTTTCGGTGAAAAAAGATTGAAATTGCGTCCGCTGTAAAGAATATCTCCTTCTTCGGGTGTAAGTAATCCAATAAGACACTTCATCATAACCGTTTTCCCGGAACCGGAACGCCCAATGATGAGGTTGACTTTCCCCTCTTCAAATTGGGTATTGATGTTTTTTAAAACTTGGCGTTCGCCAAAGTATTTGGAAACATTTTTTATTTCTATCATAGAAAGTTAAAAGGACGATTAAAAGACAATAGTTGAGTTAAAATTATGGTTGCAAAGGTACATTATTTTTTTATTTTCGGCGGGACATATCATAATATTATGTTGAAGTGGGGGAAATAAAATGCTTCAGATGCTTTTTTTGTTCCAGTTGGCAAAATGAAGGTAAAGCATAGAGGCAACTGCCAACAAAACACCATATAAAAGTTCAGAGCACCACACAACTTGTACAGGGAAATGATAAACGATGGCGGCGAGGTAGGTAAACGAGATATAAAAAATCAAAATGGCACTTTCGATGAAGAAAGCGGTCAATGTGTTTCCAGTTCCAGAAACGCCTTCGAAATAGATGGCTGCCCAACTTTGTACCAGTGTTGCTGCAGCAATGATGTATAAAACAGGAATGGTGTTTTGTATCAATATCGGGTCATCGGTATAAATACTTGCAATTTGTACGGGAAACAGCAGGCAGCCCGCAACTAATATCAATTCAAATCCCATGCTGATACCCAATATTTTTTTCAATAGAATGCCAACGTCCGAAGCGTTGCCTTCCCCTATCAGTCTGCTGGTAAGGGTATTGGAGGTTGTTCCAAACGCAAAGGCGGGGACCAGTATCAACATATAGATGCTACGGATGATGCTGGAAACAGAGATGGAGAGTTCACCCATCCTTTCAATGAATATAAAAAACAGAAACCATGAACCGAACGAAACCAATCGTTGTGCCATTGTGGGGAGTGACAACGAAATAATCGGGTTCATCTTCTTCAGATGTATATTTTGGAAAGAAAAAATGCCATATTCTTTGATGGGAAGTTTCCGGAATGTGTATAAAATAAAGAAAATGAGGGCAGAAAATTCAGCCAATACGGAAGCAATAGCGGCACCAGCCACCCCCAATTGTGGGAATCCGAAATGACCAAAAATCAAGCAGTAATCCATAAAAATATTGACGATGGCCATCAAAATGGTTGTGTATGTTATGATACGGGTGTTGGATAGTCCAATATAAAGCGACCGAAAAAGAAAATTAAAACACACGAAGATGATACCGAAATGGCGGAAACGCATAAATTCTTTGGCGATGGCGGCAATTTCTGCTGAACTGATGATTTTTGAAAGGAAAAAATCGGTGGTGAAATGCATAAAGAGGAACAGCAGTAGCGATAGCAACAAAACAACGAGCAGGCCATGGTCGTAAACATCGCCCACCTCGCGAAGATTCTTTTCCCCGAAACGTCGTGCCACAATAATTTGAATCCCAATAGAGAAGCCCCAAGCCAAGGTGGAAAAAACATAATAGTACAAGCCTGCCATCATGGCTGCCGCCAACTCAATTCTTCCGACATGTCCTAAAAAGGCAGTATCTACAAAAGTGATAAGCGTTTGTGCAATATTTCCCAACATAATGGGAATCGCAATGCTAATGATGCTTTTGTAGTTGTAGGAATCTTTTAAGTGATTCATTAATAAATATTTGTATGTTTATGAGAGGGTTTGCAAAAATATAAAAATTAAAGATTGATTTCTAAAATGACTTGAATCTATGACATGATTTTTTACTCGGAAGAACGGAGATTTTTTTTATTTTTGCAAGTAAGAATGTCTATGTATTGAAACCATGGAAGAGAAAAAACGAACTATGTCAATAAAAAAAGAGGTTTTAGGTTATCTGCTTGGTTTTTTGTTATTTGTGATTGGTATTCCTGCGTTGATGTGGTGGGTTTCAGGCAAAGCATTCCCATCGTATCCGCCTGTTTTATGGGGCGTCATATCCGGAATACTGATGGTCGCGGGATTAACTTGGAGTATATGGTCTATTGTATATATGAAAAAGGTGGGGAGAGGGAATCCATTCGATGCCTATAACCATGAAATAGCTCCGCGTACGCAACATCTGATGACAGACGGACCGTACAAGATTACCCGAAATCCCATGTTGATAGGTATTTATATTTATGATATAGGTGTTCTGTTATGGCTTCTTTCGTGGTGGCCTTTGCTGATTTTTGTTATAGAAATAGGGTTGCTTACCTGGCAGGTTAGAATGGAAGAAAAACGTTTGGAGAAAGATTTTGGAGAGGCGTATAGAAATTACAAGAAACAAACGCCAAGATACCTGTTAATGAGATAAAAATTTCGTTTATTGTTGTCCCCCATGCAGAAAATGACGAAGTGGATTCTGACATTTTGTCATTTGTCTTTTTTTGGCACATATTTTGATGGGGAATTTTGTCGCGAAAATTATTAAAATTAAAATACTATGCAAAAAGGTCAGATTAACGTTCAAACCGAGAATATTTTTCCGGTGATTAAGAAATTTCTTTATTCAGAACATGATATTTTTATTAGAGAGCTGATTTCCAATGCGGTAGATGCTACACAAAAGTTGAAAATGTTAGCGAGTGCCGGAAAAACGGATAGCGATTTGGGTGATTTAACCATTCACGTGAAGGTGGACAAAGAACAGAAGACGATTACCGTTTCGGATCATGGCATTGGGATGACAGCGGAAGAAGTGGATAAATACATCAATCAAATCGCCTTTTCTGGTGCTGAAGAGTTCTTGCAAAAATTCAAATCGGAAGATACTAATATTATTGGGCATTTTGGGTTGGGTTTTTATTCTGCCTTTATGGTAGCCTCAAAAGTGGAAATTGTTACGAAATCGTATCGGGAAGAGACTCCAGCGGTGAAATGGACTTGCACGGGTTCGCCTGATTACGAAATGGAAGAGACGGAGAAGCAAGAGAGAGGCACCGATATTATTTTGCACATTGCAGAGGATATGGAAGAGTTTCTCAACGAGAATAAAATGGTGGAATTATTGACCAAGTATTGCCGTTTTTTGCCGATACCAATTTGTTGCGGAGAGAGAAGCGAATGGGTTACTCCTGAAGGGGAAGCCAAAGAGGGGGAAGAACCCAAGAAAGTGGAGGTGAAAGTTCCTCGTATTATCAACAATACCAATCCTTTATGGAAACAATCGCCTGCAGATATTAAGCAGGAAGACTATTTGAAATTTTATCGTGAACTTTATCCGATGAGTTTTGAAGAGCCGTTGTTCCAAATTCATTTAAATGTAGATTACCCATTTAATTTGACGGGTATTTTGTATTTCCCAAAAGTGAAAAATCAAATTGAAATACAAAAAAACAAAGTGCAATTGTATTGTAATCAAGTATTTATAACAGACCAATTAGAGGGTGTGATTCCTGAATTCATGATGTTGTTGCACGGAGTGATTGATTCTCCGGATATTCCGTTGAATGTTTCCCGTTCTTATTTGCAATCGGATGCAAATGTAAAGAAGATCTCTTCTCACATTACGAAGAAAGTGGCCGATAAGTTGGAGGAGATGTTTAAAAAAGACCGTGAAGATTTTGAAAAGAAATGGGATGATTTGAAGGTATTTATTGAGTACGGCTCTATTACGGATGAGAAATTTTATGAAAAGGCCAAAAATTTTATCCTTTTCAAAAATGTAGAGGGTAAATATTACACTTTAGAGGAGTACAAGACGCACATTGAAACTTTGCAAAAAGACAAGAATGATACGCTGATTTATTTGTATGCCAATGATGTGAATACACAACATGTGTATATCCAATCGGCGAAAGAAAAGGGGTATGATATTTTGTTGATGGATGGTTTCTTGGATACTCATTTTATCAATATGTTGGAGCAAAAATTAGAAAAAAGTCGTTTTGCACGGGTAGATGCCGACGTTATGGATAAGTTGATAGAGAAAGAGGATGCCAATATTTCAAAGTTGACAGATGAAGAGAAGAAGTCGTTGCAAGAGGCTTTTGAAAAATGTACAGATAAGGCACGTTTTACGGTAGAAATCGCCAATTTAAGTGAAAGTGAGTTGCCTGTATTGATTACGCAGAATGAATTTATGCGTCGTTTTAAGGATATGGAAAAATTGTCAGGGCAAAAGGGCTTTTATGGAAGTATGGAACACTATAATTTGGTGATCAATGGAAATCATGCGTTGGCAAGCAGAATTTTGGAGGAAACAGATGCAGAGGTGAAGGAGAAGTTGATTCATCAATTGGTGGATTTGGCCTTGTTGTCACAAAATATTTTGACGGGTGAAAAATTGAGTGAATTTATTAGGCGAAGTGTGGATATGATATAACAAAGTTATGAAAAAAAAACGGCAACCTTTCAGTTGCCGTTTTTTTTGTATATAGCCAATGCTTAGAGCTTTGTACCTACAAAGGTGGCGATGACCACTTCAGCTTCAGCACCATATAGCGTAATGTTGTAATAGAATTTTAGTTCTACTCTGTCGCTGCTAAAGATGGCTTTGGCTGAAATTTTTTCAATACTTTCGATGGTTGTTCCAAGATATTGTTCAACATTGAAATAACCAATTGCTCTTTCGAGGAGGGCAGTAGTCATGTTATTTTCATCCAATTCATAAACACCTTCTCTTGTTCTGATCATTTCAAATACAGCTTCCAAAAGAAGATTGTCCATAGACAATGGATTTTGTTTGAAGACGATGGTTTTTTCTTTCGCTTCAGATTGAGTGCTGTCAGCATTTTGGCGGATAAGCGTAAAGGTTCCTTTGTATTTGCCGGCTAAAGCGGCAGTTTCATCAGAAAATTGGGTTTCGTCGCAGCTGGTGAAAACGATAGCGCAAACGCACAATAAAAAGAATAATTTTTTCATAATAATAAGTTTTAAGGTTATTTATTAATTTGCAATTCTTGATTGATTGTATCTTTGATAAGGTTGATGAATTGGCCAACGGGCATGGTTCCTTTGTCGCCGGCGCCGTGTTGGCGGACAGAAATCGTGTTTTCGGCGGATTCTTTTTCGCCCACAATAACCATAAAAGGAACTTTGCTTACTTCGGCATCGCGGATTTTACGGCCCGCTTTTTCGTTTCTTTCGTCAATGGTGGCACGAATATCATTTTCATCGAGGAGGTCGCGAACTTTCTTGGCATAGTCGATGTATTTCTCGCTGATAGGAAGAATGATCACTTGGTCGGGGGTTAGCCATAATGGGAAATTACCGCCAGTGTGTTCCAAAAGCACTGCCACGAAGCGTTCCATTGAACCAAATGGAGCACGATGAATCATTACGGGGCGTTGTTTGCTTTGGTCTGCTGCCGTATATTCTAACTGGAAGCGTTCAGGCAGATTGTAATCAACTTGGATGGTCCCTAATTGCCATTTTCTTCCGATGGCATCTTTTACCATGAAGTCAAGTTTAGGTCCATAGAAAGCCGCTTCGCCATATTCCACTACGGTATTCAAGCCTTTTTCTTTGGATGCTTCAATGATGGCGCTTTCCGCTTTTTCCCAGTTTTCGTCTGTGCCGATGTATTTTTCTTTGTTATTCGGGTCGCGCAAAGAAATTTGAGCGACATATTCTTTAAAATCCAAAGTTTTGAAAATATAAAGAATAATATCAATTACCTTGCAGAATTCATCTTTGATTTGGTCGGGAGTACAGAAAAGGTGGGCGTCGTCTTGGGTAAAACTGCGCACGCGAGTAAGACCGTGAAGTTCACCGCTTTGTTCGTAGCGATATACGGTTCCAAATTCAGCCAAACGGAGAGGAAGGTCTCTGTAGGAACGGGGTTTGGAAGCAAATATTTCGCAGTGATGAGGACAGTTCATTGGTTTAAGGAAGTATTCTTCCCCCTCTTGTGGTGTAGTAATGGGACGGAAAGAGTCGGCAGCATATTTTTGGTAATGGCCGGATGTCTTGTATAAGTCCACGTTCCCAATATGGGGGGTGATTACTTGTAGATAACCATATCTCTTTTGTACTTTTACCAAGAAGTTTTCCAGGCGTTTACGCAAATCAGTCCCTTTGGGCAACCATAAGGGGAGCCCTTGCCCCACTTTTTGAGAGAAAGTGAATAGTTCCATCTCTTTCCCCAACTTTCTATGATCGCGCTTTTTCGCTTCTTCAAGCAATACCAAATATTCATCCAATTCTTTCTTTTTTGGGAAAGTAATGCCATAAATACGCGTTAATTGTTTGCGTTTTTCATCGCCGCGCCAGTAAGCTCCTGCCGTGTTCAACAATTTAATGGCTTTGATGGGTGCCGTATTGAACAAGTGTGGTCCACGACAAAGGTCGGTGAATGCACCGCTTTCATAGAAAGTGATTGTTCCGTCTTCCAAATCATTGATTAGCTCAACTTTATATTCCTCATTCTTTTTAGAGAAATAATCTAATGCCTCTTTTTTAGAAACTTCTCTTCTTACAAATTGAATTTTGCGAGAGGCGATTTCTTGCATTTTGGCTTCAATAGCCGGAAAATCATCGGATGAGATGGTAATATCTTGAAAATCTATATCATAATAGAATCCATTTTCAATACTTGGACCGATGCCAAATTTGGCATTCGGGTAAAGTTCTGATATGGCAGCTGCCATCAGGTGGGCAGAAGAGTGCCAATATACAGCTTTGCCTTCAGGGTCATTCCAAGTAAGAAGGGTGACTTTTGAATCCTCGTCAACGGGGTAATTGAGGGCTACCACTTTGTCGTTTACCTTGGCAGCTAATACGTTGCGTGCTAACCCTTCGCTGATGCTGAGGGCAATATCATACGGAGTAATTCCCTTTTCAAAATCTTTTACAGAATTGTCGGGTAAAGTGATGTGAATCATTATATTCTCTTTTTTAAGATGAAAAATAAAAACGTGGCAAATTTACATTATTTTTTTGAGTCGTATGTTAAAAAAATTTTTTTTGTATCCCGCTGGCGATGGAATAAGGCAAAATGGCTTTTAGGACACGATTGGGGAAAAAATATTTTAAAATTATAGCAACTTAAGGCACTGGGTCATAACCACTACCGCCCCATGGGTTGCAAGATATTATCCGTTTGAAGGTGAGCCAACTTCCTTTAAATGGCCCATGTTTTTTGAGTGCTTCAATGCCATAATTAGAGCATGTGGGCGTGTAACGACATGATCTGCCAATGAGTGGGGATAGCGTATATTGGTAGATTTTGATGAGAAAAATCAGAAAAAAGGCCAATCCTTTTTTTAAATAACAATAAATAGTGGAAAAGACCTTCATATTTTATTTGCCAATTTATTAATTCGTTCCAATATCTCTATTGTTTTTGTCTCAATTTGTTGATATACAGGCTTCTCCTTTCCATTAAAAAAGAAAAACAAATGAAAATGCAAACCACTTTCAGAAGATGGTGGGAGAAGATGTTTGTGTTTGCGATAGGCTTCACGGAACAGCCGTTTGATGTGGTTTCTATCTACTGCATGCCGAAAATTTCGTTTGGGAACACTAACAACGAACTGATGGGGCAACTGAGTCTGATAATCCCAATCATAATAACATTTAAAGGGATAGCAGACAAAACATTGCTTTTTAGCAATCAGCTTGGCAATCTGAAGTTGCGAACAAAGTCTTTCTGCTTTAGGCAGTTTACATGAATGTCTATCTTCTGCGGGTTGCATGTTCTTTTAAGAAAACGTCCATGGCAGCGGTAATCGAAGGGGTTTCTTTGGTAGGTGCTTTGATGTGTAAAGTTAACCCTGCCTCTTTTACAGCGTTGGCTGCGGCTTCACCCAAGGCACCAATAGCAATTTCCCCCTGTTCAAAATCGGGGAAATTATATTTTAAGGATTGGATTCCCGATGGACTAAAGAAAATAATTAAATCATATTTGTCAATATCAATTTCTTCTTTCAGGTTGGCAGGAATAGTCTTGAAAACAACAGCTTGTGTATAGGCGATGTTGTGTTCATCCATAAAATCTGTGTATTGGTGTGCTAAAGAATCGGCACCGCAAGGAAGTAAAAATTTGCACTCGGCGTTTTTTAATAAGATATCGAAGAAACCTTTAGGCGTATTGTTTTTATTGAAAAAGATTTTGCGTTTTCTA
The DNA here is from genome assembly GCA_016290715.1 of Bacteroidales bacterium. Lineage (GTDB taxonomy): Bacteria > Bacteroidota > Bacteroidia > Bacteroidales > WCHB1-69 > UBA1756. The sequence continues at coordinate 13,065 of JAEEUY010000008.1, read as the reverse complement.
AATTGGATATATTTTTGAAGATAGAATGCAGTGGCATCAGTAGTGCAGAAATATTTCATGGTTTCTGGCAACTCTATGCGCAATTCTTTTACTAAGTTGAAAAAGTAATCAACGGCATTCCTGCTGGCAAAAAGTACAGCATCATGTTCAAGAATATTAATTTTGGCATCTCTAAATTCGCGAGAGGTGATCCCATCAACCTTGAAAAATTTATAGAAATCAATATTAACGCTGTATTTTTTTTTGAGTTCTGCGTAAGGAGATTTTTCAAATTCAGTTGGCGCGTTTTGAGAAACTAGTATGTTTTTTACTTTCATTTCTTGCAACTTTTAAAAATCCTTAATTTATTAAATTAGCGTAAGTTATAAGTAGTTTCAGGTAAATCAGATAGGGCAAAATTTCAAGGGTGCAAAAGTACAAAAAAAAATGAAACGGATGAATGATATTTATATTTAAGGTTAGACTTCGGTAAATCATAGTCATGTATGAGGATAAAAAAATGGGGATATAGGCGAGTAAAATAACGGGTGTATGGGTATAGACAGTTATAATGAGAATAGGGAAAAGGGCAACAGAGTTGACGGTTAAATAGAAAAATTTATTCAAATTAAGGGTGTTTCTTGCGCTGGAATAATCAAAAATGTATGCTAATAGATTGGCGGAAAGCATTTTTAGGAAGTAGTCGGCAATAACAGCCACAAGTGAGAGATTGTATAAGACCAATGGGGTGAATCGCAGCGCGATTTTAGGCAAAAATTCACATAATAAAAGATATACGAATGCACTTTGAACTAAAAAGATAAAAACGATTGCAATGATATATACCCATTCGTTGAAAATTTTCCCTTCCCGAAGCAGTTGGTTTCGCACCCGTGGGACAAAAAGCGCTTGGAGCACCGATTTGAATTGTTTTCGGTGGATAGTGCAATTAATAGTGAGCAAAATCATTGCCCCACAAAAAACGAAGGTCAAAATATCCAAATAGGGATTTTTTACCGTCATTGGTATTGGAATAGCATCCATCATTTTAGTATAACTATCTTATAAACAATATTTTAATGTTTATTTGCGTTTTGATGTAATCAACATGCAAAGGTAGTAAAAATAAGGTGAGGGATGTGTTTATTATTTTAAAAAGATGTACTTTTGTTGCGTTTTGAGAACTAGAGAAATATGTCATCAATCAAAAAATTAGTAGGACAAACGGCTATTTATGGAGGAACAACTATTTTAGCGAGGTTGTTGAATTATTTGTTAGTTCCAATTCATACCTATATATTTGGGACAAGTCAGTATGGGGTGGTGGGAGAATTGTATGCGTGGGTTAGTCTCTTCAATGTCATTTTAACTTATGGAATGGAGACGGCTTTTTTTAATTTTTCCCGATTAGAAGGGAAAAAGGAAAAATGTTATTCAACGGCCGTCGTCTCACTATTGGTTACCTCTTTGTTGTTCGCCGTTATTTGTACTGTTTTTTCTGCCCCTATTGCCCAACTGTTGAAGTATGGAAGCCATCCTGAATACATCACGTGGTTAGCCATTATTATTAGTATTGATGCGCTCACTTCCATCACCTTTGCCAAATTAAGGCATGAAATGCGCGCTTTTCGCTTCGCTTTTGTCAAAATCACCAATATTTTGGTGAATATCCTCCTTAATTTATTCTTTTTGATTCTTTGTCCTTATTTATTACAACAAAACATTGCTGTTGAGTTGGTGAATAGGATTTATTCCCCGGAAATAGGGGTCGGATATATCTTTATTGCCAATTTGGCTGCCAGTGTGGTTACCATATTGTTGTTGTTGCCAGATATACTCAAGGGGAGATTCGCCTTTTCATGGGGTTTATGGAAAGAGATGATTCACTATGCGTTTCCGCTTTTGATATTGGGGTTGGCGGGGATTGTAAATGAAACTATGGACCGAATTATGTTAAAATGGCTTTCCCCGGAAGATATTGCACAGAGTCAGGTGGGGATTTATAGCGCATGTTATAAAATATCTATTTTGATGACGATTGTGATACAGGCATTTAAGTATGCTGCGGAACCTTTCTTTTTTAGCAAAGCGAAAGAATCGGATGCAAAAGAGGTATATGCGATTGTGATGAAATATTTTGTCCTTTTTTGTTCGGTGATGTTTGCAGGAATAATGCTCTATATGGATATTGTTCAATTTTTTGTTGGTGCTGAATTCCGCGTGGGCATTGGGGTAGTGCCTATTCTTTTGTTAGCCAATATGTTTTTGGGGATTTTCTATAATTTGTCTATTTGGTATAAATTAACAGGACAAACAAAATTTGGGGCTTACATTGCACTTATTGGAGCAACTATTACACTGATTCTTAATTATTTGTTGATTCCTGTAATGGGATACATGGGCTCTGCATGGACCACCTTTATTTGTTATTTTGTGATGATGGTTTTGTCGTATTGGTGGGGACAAAAACATTATCGTGTTGATTATTCGGTAGCAAGGATTTGTTTATATATTGTTTCTGCGGTAGCCATTTATGGTATTAGCAGAATAATTCCGATAGAATATGTATCGTCGGTAACTTTAAAGGATATGAAGCCGCTTGAGCAATTTGTGAATTATTGTGGCATCGCCAGTGTACAGCTCAGGTTGTTGGTCAATACTTGTCTGTTTCTTATTTACGTGGGTGTTTTGGTAATGATAGAACGAAAGAATTTCCGCTTGGATATCCAGAAGTAGGGAACGGGATATGTCAATTTGATAAAATGATTGAAGTGCGTTGATGAAAATTTATTTCAGCAAGAAATTTTTGTTGATTTTCTTTTCGTAGCTCTCGATGGTGTTTTCAAGGAGCATGCAGATGGTCATAGGCCCCACACCGCCGGGAACGGGAGTGATGAAACTTGCTTTTCGGCTTACATTTTCAAAATCGGCATCTCCATAGAGTTTGCCGTCAATGGGGTCTCTGTTGATGCCGACATCAATCACGACGGCCCCTTCTTTAATCATTTCGCTTTTGATGGTGTTTCGTTTGCCGACGGCGGTAACTAAAATGTCGGCGCGACGAGTGATTTCTGCTAAATTCTTGCTTTTGGAATGGGCGATAGTAACGGTGGCATTCGCATCCAAAAGCAGTTTGGCGATGGGCTTGCCAACGATGTTGCCTCTACCGACAACCACTACATTAGCCCCTTCTATCGGAATTTGAATTTCGTGCAGGAGCCGCATAATACCTTTGGGCGTGCAAGGTTGCACACAGGGTTCAGAGAGCCATAGGCGAGCCACATTGTGCGGATGAAATCCATCCACATCTTTTCGGATGGCAATAGATTCAAGAATTGTATCAGGATCAATATGTTCGGGAAGAGGGAGTTGTACGATGATTCCATCCACCTTCTCATTCTGGTTGTGTTTTTGAATCTCTGCCAAGAGTTCAGCCTGCGAGATGGTAGTGGCCAAATGGATAAGACGCACTTCCATTCCTATTTCTTCCGCAGCCCGCACTTTCCCTCTGACATACGACAAACTGGCCAAGTCATCACCAACCAAAATAATAACCAACGAAGGCACGCTCCCATGTGATTTTTGATAACGGGAGATGACGTTCGCTTGTTCCGTCTTGATTTTTGCTGCTAATAAGGTTCCGTTGATAATGGCCATTGATTCTCTGTCAATAATAACGAGGCAAAAGTACGCTTTTTATAAATATTATGACTATTATTCCTCTATCTTAAACCAAATTTTAGCGTATTTTTCATCTTGATAAAGGTCGTCGGTTTCAAATTGATTTGTCAAAAGATTGCAACGCTTTCCGCTCCCTTTATCCATGACTGCAACAATTTCCTTGGTTTCTTTCATATACACAACCGTAAAAAAATCTTTGGTATTGCTTTGGTCTTCAGGGTAAAACACTCTGTTCATCTTCTGGAAGCGTTCCATCGTCTCTTCAAATGTTTCATACGCTTCGCAGCTATTTAAAATCTGATTGAGGAAAATGCTGTTGGTATTGAATTGGCGTTTGGGTTTGGGCGGGATATTCGGATCATTCCCGGGAAGAGAATAGGGTTCCACATATTCACCGCCAATGCTAATGCGGAAAGCACCGTTGTTGTTTTCTTCTTGAGCGTAGGTGTTGTAACTGAGCGACCCAAGAATAATGAAGCAAACGATAACAGAAAAAAGCTTTTTCATAATCTTGTTATTTGATAAAAAGAATTTTGCTGACATTTTTTTGTTTTCCGGTTTCATCGGAAGCGAAAACAAAATAAACTCCAGTGGCAGGGCGTTTCCCGTAGAAATCTTTGCCATTCCAAACGAGCGTTCCCCCGTTGGCATAGCCTTGCCAAACGAGTGTACCGGCGCTATCTGCAATTTTGCAGAAAGAGTGATCCATCAGTCCAGTGATGGTAATGACCCCATGATAATTTTCTCTAACAGGATTCGGGTAAACGAAAGTTTCAGAGTAATCCTCTTTCCCTTCGGTAGCGGTTCCTTTGTAGGAGATTAGTCCGTTGGAGGTGGCAAAAAACACTTCTCCTGTTTGGCGATTGATGCAGATATCGGTGATTCTATTAGAGAGAAGAGGGGAATTGTCTTCTGTAAAGTGTAACAGTTCTTTGGTGCCGTCGGCGGAAATGAAAAACACGCCAGATTGTACCGTGCCAATCCATTTGCGATTGCCGTCATCTACGGCGATTGCCGTAATTTCATCATATTCGAATAGGTTTTGAACATGGTTGTTCTGTTCAATGAGTATGTTTTGAGGATAGGTGTTCCCACTGAATATGTTGCCAGGGTTGTAGATCACCTTGACTCCAATGTCGCAACCAATCCAAATTTGTCCGGTTTTATCTTCCACTACACAATTCACGCGCGATGTTTCAATATTGGCATTGGCGTTCATGTTTACAGAAAAAGTCCGGTCATCGCTTAAGGTCGAAATGGTATGGTTATCATCCAAAACAACTAATTTGCCAGCTCGTGGACAAGGAACCCACTTCCATCCGCGCGAATCAATAAGGATTCTATCTACAGCAGTATTGTAACTCGGAATAGTCGTCCCCAAAGAGATCATCTGCCAAGAACCATCATTTTTTAGTACGGCGATAGGCGAAGCGGCATAACTTAAACTAATCCATAAATTGCTGGCTGCGTCAAAAGTTACCCCTGCTATGTATGCATCACTGGTGTCTTTGGAGTTTAATGGACTGTTTTCGTGGTGAAAAACTTGCACTAATTCTTCTTGATTAAAATGAAATAAACCCGAATGAAAGGAGCCAACATAATAGTCATTTTTGTTGTTTGGATTAATGGCCACATCGGCAAAATCATAAACATTTGCTAACGCAGGCGTGTTCCCTGTATGAAATGTTGACCATTTTTCGTCATTAAACAAGTTTAAATAGGGTTGGCTATAATTGCTTCCCCACACCGAAGTAATGGAACCGGGGACCATTGCCACCAAGTTTTGAGAACAATCGATGCGAAAAGCATCATTTCGGAGAGGCCCGTTTCCTGTAATGGTGTTGCTGTACCAATCGGTTCGCGAAATTTGAATGAGACCATTGTTTTTGTCAGCTACCCAACAAGTGGTGGCATCAAACTGTGCATCGCGAGCATCTGCCCACGAATAGGGGGTGTCCCAATAGTGATAAAATATGGTATTCCCTTGATTATTGATAATATCAACATATCCCCAGCCGCCTATCAGCAATTCGTCGTTCGTGGATTTCAAATAACGAAGGTCGGTAACAGCAAAACGTTCTTCTTTCTGCCACTGATTGTTATGAAAGTAGTACAGGGTGTCTTTCCCCCGTTTGCCAGCATACAAATCGTGGTTAAAGGGACAGAGAATATCATAATCCAAAAGCGTATTATCAAGTGTCCAAGAGCTGAAATCGGCTAGTGCCGGGTTATCGATGGAACTATACAAAATACCCGCATTGCTGGATACGTAAAACTGTTCATTAAAACAGGTGAAGGAGTGTGCTGTGAAATTCTCATTATTTCGCAGGGTGTACCAAGTGTCTGCAATGAGCATTTTATCCATATCAATCGAAACAATGGCAAAAGAATAGACCAAGTAAAGCAATCCATTGTGCGTATAAAATTCTTTGACCCTCTTTTCTCCGGATATGTTTTTATCTTTGATATCACTAAGGTTGTATAGATTTCCCTCTTTGATAAAATCAAGATTCCCGTTTTCGTAGGCAACTATCAAATAACGGGAGGAGGAATCGTAATAAATTTGTGAGATGAGCGCATCCGACAATCCATCCGCTTTAGAATAATAGTGGATATGGTGATCCGATTTGTGCAAGCACATGATTTGTGATTCACTGGCAGCATAGATGTATTCAGGGGAAACTGCTATTGAATGAAAAGTAGTGCCAGAAAGGTGTGTTCGAAAGGTACCCGTGGGGATTTGTGCCATTAGGGGGTATAATAGCAATTGAAAAATGAGGATGAAAAAATATTTCTTGGGCATGGCGTTGGTTATATTCTGTTTTTTAATTTGAGATAGCGTATGGGAAGATAAGAAACGATGAGACTGGTTAGAATAATGGTGATGAAGATGATGATAAAATCGTGTCCCATCATTTTAATGGGGTAGTAATCAATAATATAATTATCCCCTAAAGTGATGATGTGGAAGGTTTGCTGTATTCCACAAATGATAACGCCCAATATCATTCCGATGATTCCGCCGATAAACGAAATCATCATCCCTTCTATCATGAATATCCGTTGGATAAAACCCGGGGTGGCTCCTAAAAAATGGAGCAAAGTAATATCCTCCTTTTTTTCAATGATAATCATTCCCAAAGTCCCGATAATATTGAAAGCGGCAATGAAAAGGATGAAGGCAAGAATGGTGAAAATGATGACTTTTTCCGTTTTCATTGTTTTAAATAACAACTCTTCCTGTTGGTAATGGTTTTTTACGACAAACTGATCTCCTAAAATAGCTTGAATTTCCTTTTGAGTGGTTTCGATATTTTGGTCATCGGAAACATATACTTCAATGGAAGTAACCTCATTTTCATAATTCATCAATTCTCGTGCGAAATCCATGGAGCAGAGCAGATATTTGCTGTCGTATTCAGTTTGTGAAGAAAAAACGCCAGCAACAGATAAATATTGTTTGTTAAAGGCGTTGGCAGGGTTTCCTAAATTTTTTCTCAACCGTTTGGGATAATAGAGTTTCACCATCTGGTCCCCCTTTAGGTTTAATTGAGCAATTCCTGCGGCAATTTCTCCCATCACACCATATTCAATGACACATTCATCGGCGGTGTCGGTTAAGGCAAAGGTTCCATCAATCAAAAGGGTATCGAACCCGCTGTGAGCAGCGTATGTTTCACTAACTCCCTTTAATTCAATGAGTTGTTGTTTATTGTCGTATTCCATCAATACTAAATCGCTAACCACTTCCTCTACAGCTACTACAGTCGGAATTTGGGCTATTTTGTCTTTGGGAAAAGAATCAATCTCAAATGACTTTCCTTCTTGAAGCGTAATCTTGATATCAGGATTGAAAGAATTAAAAGAGTGAACCACCAAATCCTCCATCCCGTTGAAAACAGAGAGTATGACAATGAGAGCGACAGTTCCCGCCATCACTCCAATGACCGAAATAATGGAGATGATATTGACAATATTATGTTTCTTTTTAGAAAAAAGATGTCTCCATGCGACAAAAAGTGCGGCTTTAAAATTTCCTCTTTTGGTCATTATTGTTTTAAAAGTTCTTCAATGCGTTCGATGTAATCCAAAGAGTCGTTAATGAAGAATTCTAATTGCGGGATGATACGTATTTGATTTTTAATTCTTTGTCCTAATCGGAAGCGTATATCTTTGGTATTCGTTCTTACCGCTTTGATTACAGCATCACTATCTTTTGCGTTAAAAATACTTAAATAGGAACGTGCAATCGAAAGGTCCTTGGTAACTGTAGTTTTGGTAACGGTAATCATACATTGATAGATGTTCGGACCGTCAAAAAGAAAAATTTCAGCCAGTTCTTTTTTGATTAAATTAGCGGTTTTCTGTTGGCGAATACTATCCATAACTTACTTAATATGAATTTGTTAATTCTTTTTGATGGCAACCTCAATCTTCAGTTCATCAGTGATTTCAAAAGAGATTTTTTCACCTTGGAGAGCGGGAACAATTTCAAAAGAGGTACAGAGTGTTTCGTTTTTGATGTAGTTGGCGAAATCGGTAAAGGCTTTATCCAAAGCAGGATTGCTAACCATTTGAATAGCAATGGTATCGGTAACATCCAAATTGGATTCTTTACGATAATTTTGGATGCGGTTAACCATTTCGCGAGCGTAGCCTTCGTTCAGTAATTCTTCGGTGAGGGTAATGTCTAATGCTACAGTTAGTGCTCCTTGGTTGGCAACTACCCATCCAGGAATGTCTTCGGCAAAAATTTCGACATCCGTAACATCCACCACCACTTCTTGGTTTTCGATGTTCAAGGTATAGGAACCCTCTTTTTCAATTTGGCGGATATCCTCCTGACTGAAGGCCGTAATGGCTGCAGCTACTTGTTTCATGATTTTTCCGCACTTCGGCCCTAACTTCTTGAAATCGGGTTTGATACGTTTTACAAACCGGCCGTCGCCATCGGAAACAAATTGTATTTCTTTCACATTTACTTCGTGAAGTATGAGATTTTCAACCTTTTGGATCTGACTTTCCAAAGAAGAGCCTTCCATGACAGGGATAATGATTTTTCCAAGTGGTTGGCGAACACGGAGATTGGATTTTTTTCTCAAGGAAAGAACCATCGAAGAAAGTTGTTGCGCTAATTGCATTCTCTCTTCTAATGATTTGTCTATCAGTTCATGATTGACTTTTGGGAAATTAGATAAATGAATAGAAACAATATTTTCTTGTTGAGAAACTGTGTTCAAGTCAAGGAAGAGTTGATCCATGAAGAAAGGAGCGATAGGAGATGCAATTTTGGCAATAGTCATCAAGCAGGTATAGAGGGTTTGGTAGGCAGAAATTTTATCAGCTGAGTAATTGCCTTTCCAAAAACGACGGCGACAAAGTCTTACATACCAATTACTTAAATATTCATTGACGAAGTCTTGAATTTCTCTTCCGGCTTTAGTCGGTTCAAAATCGTTGTAATATTCATCGCAATGTTGCACCAAAGTGTTTAATTCGGAGAGAATCCATCGGTCGATTTCGGGACGTTCTTGAATCGAGATATCGGTTTCTTTGTAGCAGAATCCATCGATATTGGCATACATCGCAAAGAAATTGTAGGTATTGTATAGTGTTCCGAAGAATTTCCGTTGTACTTCGGCGATACCATCCACATCAAATTTCAAGTTATCCCATGGCTGGGCATTGGTAATCATATACCAGCGGGTAGCGTCGGCACCATATTTTTCAATGGTTTCAAATGGATCGGTGGCGTTACCGAAGCGTTTTGACATTTTATTTCCGTTTTTGTCTAAAACTAATCCATTGGAAACCACTGCTTTATAAGCTACGCTGTCAAAAAGCATTGTGGCAATGGCATGAAGGGTGAAAAACCATCCTCTGGTTTGGTCAACCCCTTCAGCAATGAAGTCAGCAGGGAAGTTGTTCGCAAAAACCTCTTTGTTTTCAAATGGATAATGCCATTGGCAATAGGGCATCGCCCCAGAGTCAAACCATACGTCAATCAAATCACTTTCACGATACATCTTTTGTCCTGTTGGAGACACTAAAATAATGTCATCCACATAAGGACGGTGAAGGTCTATCTTGTTGTAGTTTTCTTTGCTGAAATCGCCGGGTATAAAATCCTTATAAGGATTTTCTTTCATAATGCCGGCGGCCACAGATTTATTGATTTCTTTTTGTAGTTGTTCAATAGAACCAATGCAGATCTGTTCTTTTTTATCTTCGGTCATCCATATAGGAAGGGGAGTTCCCCAAAAACGGGAACGGGAAAGGTTCCAGTCAACCAAGTTTTCAAGCCAGTTACCAAAACGACCGCTGCCAGTAGCGGCAGGTTTCCATTGGATCGTTTTATTTAACGCAATCATCCTATCTTTTAATTGGGTAGTTTTGATAAACCATGAATCCAAGGGATAGTATAGGATGGGTTTGTCGGTGCGCCAGCAATGCGGATAGTTGTGGACATGTTTTTCGATTTTGAAAACCTTATGTTCACCCTTGAGCCACATGCAAATAGCAACATCTAATGTCTCAGGTGAAGGTTCCCCTTTTTCGTAATCGGGTTTTACATAGCGACCAGCGTATTGGGAATAAAGGTCAATATTCACAAAGTCCTTGACAAATGTTGGGTCTAATTCTTCTATGAGGTAGAACTTGCCTGTTTTATCTACCATGGGTTGGGTGTTGCCGGCTTTGTCGATGAGTAACATCGGAGCGATGCCAGCATCGGCGGCTACCCGTTTGTCGTCCGCACCAAAAGTGGGGGCAATATGAACAATGCCAGTACCATCCTCGGTAGTTACATAGTCGCCGGCAATAACTTCAAAGGCTTTCCCGTTGGGGGTAACGAAAGGAATGAGTTGTTCATATTTCATCCCTACCAATTTGGCCCCCTGTATTTCAGATAAAATTTGGAATGGGATGTTTTTATCCCCAGGTTTATAATCATCGAAAGGTAAGTCTTTGTTTTTTTCAGGGAAAAGACTATTAACCAGAGGTTTGGCTAAAATAACAAGAATGCTGTCTCCACTATAGGGGTTGAAAGTTTTAACCAATACGTAGTCAATTTTGGGACCGACGGCCAATGCTGTATTGGACGGTAAAGTCCAAGGAGTGGTTGTCCATGCGAGGAAATAGAGGTTGTCAGGCACCTCTGTTTGTCCTAAAAATTGTTGTACATCCGAACTCAACTCTTGGCCAGGGACTTTAAATTGGGCGATACATGTGGTGTCTTTTACATCTTTATAGCAACCAGGGAGGTTTAATTCGTGAGAGCTTAATCCAGTCCCTGCTGCGGGAGAATAAGGTTGAATGGTATAGCCCTTATAAAGAAGGCCTTTTTTGTATAATTCAGAGAGAAGGTACCAAACCGATTCTATGTATTTGTTGTCAAAAGTGATATAGGGATTTTCAAGGTCAACCCAATAGCCCATTTTCTTGGTGATGTCATCCCACATATCCTTGAATTTCATTACTTCACGGCGGCAAGCTTTGTTGTATTCCTCCACCGAAATAGTCTTGCCAATATCTTCTTTGGTGATGCCAAGTGTTTTTTCCACACCAAGTTCGACAGGAAGACCGTGAGTATCCCAACCGCCTTTACGCCCGACATACTTCCCTTTGAGTGTTTGATAACGGCACACGATATCTTTAATAGAACGTGCCATCACGTGGTGAATACCGGGTGTCCCATTGGCAGAAGGAGGACCTTCAAAAAATACAAAAGCGTCAGCCCCTTCGCGATTTTTCAAACTCTTCGCAAAAACATCATTTTCTTCCCAGTATTTTTGCATTTTTTTCCCTATTTCTGATAGGTTAAGTCCGTGATACTCAGTGTATTTATTCATCCTTTTTATTTTTTTGAAAAAACGAGGCAAATTTACATAAAAATTTGGGTTATTCATTAATATTTTGAATTGTTGGGCATTCCAAAGCAATAAAAATGAAATTTTCCATTTTGCTGGAATATTATTGAAAAAAACGTTAATTTTGCACCCTCTGATTTATTAATCTAAAAAAATAGAAAAATGAAAAAAGTTTTAGTAACATTAGTAGTGGCCGCTATGGGCCTTGTTTTCGTTTCTTGCGACAAGCAATGTGATTGTAAAACCACCGTTACCGATTCCAATGGAAATAAAGTGGAATCAAGTTCATCCGTTGATCTTGAAAAAGTATATGGTTCAGATACAAAGAAAAAATGCAAAGATTTGAATTCAAATACTGAAGTAGGTGGTACGAAAACAGTAGTAAAATGCCACTAATTGGTTAGTAGTACTTTATTTGAGAAAGATGGAATGGGGAAATCAGGTTTCCCCATTTTTATTTGAACTTTGTTTTTGATTTGTTTTTTGTATATTTGCACGTTCAATCGTTTTATTCATTAAATAAAAGTTGTTATGAAAAAAATAATAGGAATTGTTCTGTTCATTTTTGTGTCTTTTGTATCTTTTGGGCAAAAATTTGATGTGTTTACCTTGAATGATGAAGGATTATGTATCATTACGAAAACCATTTCTACTAATAATTCCATGGAAAAAAATCAGATGTTGGCAAAATCTTATTTGAAAACCATGGCGAGCTCGGATGTTGATATCAAAGAAAACACAGGGGATGATGTTGTGGCAACGGTTAAATTTAATACGAAAGTAACGTATAATCCGTTTGCAGGAAATTTTACAGAGTGGCTTAGGTACGATATTAAATTTTCTTTCAGTGGGAGTGATGTCACCTATACCGTATATGATATAGTGGTGTCGAATGTATATACTGGTTTTGGGGCTACTGAGAATAAGGCTACAATGGAAGAAAAGATTATGGAATATAACGATGCTAAAGAGAAGCTGAAAGGAAAACTTTCAGGCAAAGAGAAGAAAGAGTACAAGGACATAGTAGAAGATTGGGAGGATTCTTTGGAAAATCATGAAGAGGAATTCACCAAAAGAGTTACCGATGCTATCGCTAAAAAGTTTAAATAGCAGATGCTGAAAGAAAAAAAACAGCTCCTATCAATAGGATAAGGGCTGTTTTTTTTTGTGCGGATGAGGAGACTCGAACTCCTACGCCTCACGGCACTAGATCCTAAGTCTAGCGCGGCTACCAATTACGCCACATCCGCTCACTTTTGCGGGGGCAAAAATACATCTTTTTTTCTTTTCAAGAGAAAGTGAGATTATCTTTTTCCTAAAAAATGAAGATTTCTGTCATGATATTCTAAATATTTGATTGAGAATGTAGTTTTTCTAAATATTGTTGATCTCCACCACAATTGAAAAGCAAGTCAATGATGGAAAGATTCGGAGTGAACGGAAATTTCTCTCCAAAAACCTGCGTATAAGGAATTGTTGCCAGCAGATGTCCCTTCTTCTTTTGTAAAACTGTTCTCAAATCTGATTTGCCGGGATA
>JAEEUY010000091.1 GCA_016290715.1 Bacteroidales bacterium | reverse complement strand
TTATCACTACAGTCGGTCATCCGCTTGACTATCAGAAACGTCGCAAATATATGGCCTATGCCCAACCCATTGTCATTGAAGATGATGTATGGATTGGCGGCAATGTGACTATTCTTCCCGGTGTTACTATCGGCAAAGGAGCTGTAGTGGCGGCAGGAGCTGTCGTTACTTGCAACGTGCCTCCTTGTACCCTTGTTGCAGGAGTCCCTGCAAAAGTTATCAAAGAAATAGCAATCAACCCTGTAGAGTAATAATAATTATAGTTATAAAAAAACATATAATATGACCATTTTGGCAACAAACAAGGCGAAGAAAGACTTAATTGATGGTAGTGTTTTTGATATATTTGGGGGAATAATATGTTTTGTACTTAGCTTGGCTTTTTCTTTACTTATATATCCCGCTACCATCAATTTATCAGGATTTGATTGGATCTTGATGCTTTTTTTAATTTTAGTTGTGGCTCTTTTCTTAGCATATATGGGTTTGATTCATATTGACAACTACCTGCGATGGAATCGTGCAGAGGAGACCATTTGGGTGAAAGACGGAATGCTTGTCATAGATTGTCAGGGAAGCATTTTGCGAAAACACAAAGAAATTTCTCTCTCCCGCATACGCAAGATAAAGAAATTTGACAGACTTGAAATTCTTCGAGGAACATATTCTCCTGACAGGCTCCGCATTTATTATTCTAGACGGCGACGTTATCGTTTCGGCATTTGCATGAATCAGAAGCAGCGTGACGAATTGGCACAAAAGATAATGGATTTGGTGGAACAATGCTCCTGAAACTGTGAATTTATAGAATTCAACAATCGTTTAGATGATTTTTAGGTCTTCTTTTTTGACAACACAAAAGATATTAAATAAAGAGAATTGTATTAGAAAATTGATTACTTTTGAAAAATTTAATTGTTGTTTTATGAAAAGGGAATTAATAATATTATTGATAGGTGTCTTTCTATTGATATCATGTGATCGAGACAAAGTTGATTATCAAGAAACGACAGAAGTAGAAGTTGAGCTGATTGAAAGTGTTTCGGACTCATCATCGGATTCGGAACTTTTTCTTCACGACGTGAGACCTATCGCAAGCATAGGTACTGAAATTGATGAAGGAGGAGTAGACAGGAATGTTATACTCGCAAATCCTCTGATAACAGTCCGGTCTTCCAAAGATTTTGATTATGATTTGCAGTGGAAGGTTATTTGCTACAAGGTCGCCTTTGACGAAGGGGAAGGAACTCCTTTGTCATATATACTTGTGGATACTCCCCGTTTCCCTGAAAATGTGATTAGTGCCATACGCAAGGCTAAATCGGGAACGCGGATGGTCATTTCTGACATCAAGGTCCGAAGTAATGTCAGCGAACGCTATGCACCAGATTTTTCGGTCATAATAAAGTAATTGGGGGGCTGGTTCAGTTTCATGTCTTCTGCAAAAAAAATTAATTGGCATATTTACCAATTGATTTTTTTTGTACTTTTGCATCGTGTTTAATTTAAAAGTGGCGGCAACACTTTAAATTCGGCAAATATTTTATGGATAGGAATTTACGTAAATTCATGGAGACCGAGACACGGTCAAAAGCTCAGATTCTCGACAATCATTTTGTCGAAGTTCAGACATCTGATGGTGAAATTTTCAGAATCATGTATAATCCCCAAAACGAAATGTACAACTTTTTAAAACGAAATGTACAACTTTTGGGATGAAAAAAAATGCGTTGTTTGTTTGCAACGCATTTTTTTGATATTTAAGCAGCTTTTACAATCATGATATCATCATAATTCAGGGCGATTCCTCCAACATGCATCCGGAATATCCGAGCATTATTAAAAGGATTTTCATTAAATTTATTATGAGATATCCATTCAATAAGTTCCAATACAGAGCTCCTGCTACTTGTAAAATATACGAAATTTGTTTCTTGTAAGCATTTTAATACATCAAGATAATCAGATAGTCGCCAATAATCGGCATTGTTATAAGTACTGCAGTCGGTTGAGAGGTATGGCGGGTCAACGATAAACACCACATCCGGAACAAGTTTGAAGCGTTCAAATAATTCTCTATAGTCCAATGATACCACTTCCACATTTTCAAGATAGCCATCTACTATATAATCGGTTTGCCGAAGTTTATTATATAGCGTTTCTTTTCTAAATTCTTCAAAGTTACGGGAGTAGTTCATGGTAAAATGCAGGTTACTTGATAATGTTATCCAATCAACGTAACCCGATTTATTCCAACGTTCAACCTCCGCTATTACTTTAGACCGTGTCGGTTCGTCAATTCGCATTTTGTGAGGAATATTTTCCAATATTGGACGCAATGAATGTAGCATGGCATTGGTTCGGTGTACATTTTTCAGTCGTTCTTGATAATTGTCATAGTCGTTATATACCACACGGCATTCCGGGCGTGCATATTTGACAATATGTGACACAAGCCCGCTTCCTCCGAATAAATCTACGAAGATACTGCCTTTCTTCTGTTGTTTGGCCATTTCTGCAATTTGCTTTGCAAATCTCCTTTTTTGTCCCTGAAATGGCAAGGGAGCGTTTGTATAAGTCTTCATTAATTATTTTTTTTATTTGTTGTATAAAATGATTTATTTTTCAAAAATTCTTTATATCTTTGCACATCTCTTACCTTAAAATAAAAAAGACCCAAAGTGGCTTATAGGGCTAACCCCCAGCTGCCATTTTGGGCTTATTGTTATAAAAGAGGTAAGAGACTTTTGTAAAGCTGGGGGCTTTTTTTATGCCATCCCCCTTAGGCACTTTAATTACATGCGACCATTGATATAATCCGCAAAATCCTGTATGGACACTTTAATAATGGCACCGTCTTCTCTGACTGCGAGAACATAAGTTAATGTTTCCCCTCTATTGTATTCTTGTACTTCAGAGACGTCTGCAGGAAATGCTCCAAAATCTTCCGGGGATATTTCGGATTGTATGTCAGTAAGTGATGTGGGTTTATCTGCCAAATCATTATAAGAACCAGTCTTGGCGACTTTATGCAATACAATGGCTCCTGCTAAACTTTCGTTTTCTACCTCTTCTTGTGATGTTGAAGAAGTTGAAAGGGTGCCGACTTCTCCTGCAACGAATCTTGCCACGTTCCATGCCCCGCTGCCGACTCTTATCCTTATATAAATGTCTTCAGCGGAAATTGGGTAATGCCAACTGCTGCCATCGGCGGAAAACTGTATATCCGCACTTGCTCCGGCTGCACCTTGAAGCGAGGATGCTTTTATACGTATTTCTTCTCCTGTAGTGGAGTCATAACCTACAAGATAATCTTGTTGTCCTATACTGTTTTTTAATAGAAAATCTCTAAATCTTTTTAATAATGACATGATGTTTTTTTTTAATTTTGTGTTAATGTACTATTACCGTCGTTACTTATAAGTGTATATGAGCTGTCATTGC
This sequence comes from Bacteroidales bacterium, assembly GCA_016290715.1. GTDB lineage: Bacteria > Bacteroidota > Bacteroidia > Bacteroidales > WCHB1-69 > UBA1756. The sequence goes on along the minus strand of JAEEUY010000091.1, from coordinate 25,456 downwards.
TCATCAGTGTGCATTCTTGATTGTCTTCCGAGGCACTTGCCGTGCAGAATTTGTTCGCAGACAAATAATCCGCCACCCGCTGCCGACCTACTTCATCAACTTCTATTTCCGTTCCTACTGTCAATTCTTCTGTAACGGAAATATCATTGGCTTGGGCGATGTCAAATACGGATTCCATGTCTCCGCTTGCCTGTAATGCCACATCCAATAGTGTCTGCCTATCTTTTACTTGTTGCTTCATAAATATATGTCTCCTGTTATTTGCATTTTATTGGGATAAGGTTGGTAGCCGACTGCTTGTTTATAGCATACTATTTTCGCAGTATTGTCTCCATAACCTTGAACAATATATCCGGAAGCGACACATCCGTCTGCTGATACCTGCACGGGGTGACAAAAAGTATTGCCGGTGCTTAAAACTGCTCCGATGATATCTTTTATCGTTCCGCTGATTGTTATTTCTATTTCATTCGCGTCTATTTGGGCTTTGGCAATTTCCAATTCTATATGCAAGTGTTTTTGGAGCATGTTGCGAACAAATGTATTGTTGCGAACTATTGAAAATTGTGACGGCAAGCTAAACGCGTCATTGGCAATTTTTTCTCTCGATAATCCTAAAATATCTTCCAATGTATGGTATTTCCATGTGGTGTTTCCTCCTGCGGAATAGGTTATGGTGCATTGTTCTTGGATTAAACAATCCTCATAAGTTGTTACTCCATCCGTGCCGATAATGTCTGTGCTGACATCCGTAGTTGTGAGGACAAAATCGCTCGGATGGTTGATTAAATTAGGTTTAGATGACCATTGTCCTGATGAACCGGCCACACCGGTTCCATTTACTTTTACTATTTTCCCGACCGCATACAACCGGTTTGGTTGCAGATACATGTACGATACAACCTGTGGCAACCCGTGTAAAATAACGGCGGTTCCTTGCGGCAAATACAATCCGTCAAGCACGCGGCTCAACATTTGGAAATTGTCTTCTATGGCCGACAATGTCTCTTTCGTTACCGGATAAATTCCTACTCTGTTAATATTATTCAATCTGTTCATGATTACTAATTTTGGTTTATTCAAAAAATACTATTTCATATTGGGTGCCGGAAAACTTGTATCTATCTACAAGAGCGGCTATTATTTGCTTTTTGTCCGACAATGCCACCGGAACATATACATAGAACCCTCTATAACCGATGTCATTTTTGCCGATTATTCCCCAAAAACCTATTTCCTTGGGCTTATATTCTTCATTTTCCCACACTCCGTCTATTACATGATAGGGAGCGTCTGTTATATATATGCCGCTCGTTTCAAGTGTGTCGTTCAGCAACTTTTGCAACAATGGCGTTTGGGAATTGTAGGTCAATGCGGTTTCTTCTCTTTCTTTGAACGACAAAAACTGATGATAATACCGTTTTAACGGACGCACCATCACTTCTATCAAATCAACTATATTGCCCCGCAACGAATAGGGCAACATACAAACTATCAGTCTCCGAAAATTTAAATCATATTTTGACATACTGCTTATTTTTCAATAATTACTTCAAGACTTCTCAATGTCAAATACCCTGACTGCGGGGTGTAATAGGTGTCTCCCGTAATATCTTCTGCTGGATGTCCGGCATGGGTGGCCAGCAGACTGTTCACCTGTGCTATCTCTATCCCTTCTACTGTCTGAAGGTGGTCTATCATGGTCATCCCTACAAATTGTCCGTTGAATTCTATGCTGTTTAAATACGATTTTATCGCTGTTGCAACAGCATTTTCAACTTCTGTATCGGTTCCGAATATAAGCGGATTGTACACAATTTTCACCGACACATCCAATTCGTCCGCATTTTCATTGACGATGGTAAGTGGAATGCCTGCCGGCTTTATTCTGTTGATATATGCTTCTGCCATTGCAGCTTCTGAAGAACTCAACGGAGTAGGCAACCCGTTCCCGTCATCTTTGGCTATTTTTATTATCACCTCACGACCGCTATCCAAAGCACTCGCATATTTGACAATCTGCAGTTCTTCTATTTCCGAAGCCGTCAAACCGGTGTCGGGATATTCTGTCCCTTCTGCAAAATCTACATCACTATGGCTGTAGTCATTTTCTATATCCTGACCATAACGAAAGGCTTTCATCTTCTTGGCATACCATCCCGCATACCCGTAGCGTTCTTTGTCCACCACCTGCTGAACATCCTTTTTAAACCAGTCAAACAGGTTCTCCATGGTCGCCATACAGGCGGCTATGGCGTATATCAAACAGGTCTCGACGCTGATTGTGCTGAAATGGCTGTCATAATAAGCCAAATGTGTGGCATCGTCGCCGTCTGCATCATATTCTTCCAATTGATAAAGATTTCTCAAGGTGGCATTACGTACAAATGCTACCTTTATTTCTTCTGCTGTTTCTTTTATTGTTCTTGCCATATCTATTTCAATTCTATTTCTATATCGTCATCAACTACTTTTATTCTTTCTACTTCAACCTTGCAATACTTCAATTGATTCTTTACATTTCCCGCCCAAAAGCTATCCGGACGGCCGGCGATCATGTTTTTTGCATTCCCGCCAAGGGTCGGCTCGTGTTTGTATTCTCCTGTAAAGGCTCGTGTCAGATGTTCCGCCACCTGTGCTTTCACTTCGCCTATAACAAGGCTGCCTCCTTTTATCTGCAAATCTCCGTCTTCTACTATTATCCCTCGCATTTTTCTAATGTTTTATTTTGTCATCTTCCATATTGGTAAAATCTTCTTTCTCTGTAATTCCTTCTAAAACACCTACAATGCCTGATTTATAACCGGCACCTCCGTCTTGAGCCGTTGTCGGTGAATTTTCCAATGCGTAGATGATTGTGTCAATCCTTTTGCTCATTTTATCCAACTGTTTTTTCAGTTCCTCAATGTTTATCAGTCCGCCATTGTCGCCGCCGTTGATGGTGATTTTGTCGCATTGTATGTCCACACTGTCTATTTCGCTGTACAGGCTCACATAGTAATTAAAATCGTCTATCCTTGCCACCAAAACAAAACTGTCTGCTTTGGGTTTTATCACCATGCCGACGCTCTCGTCCGACAGCTCGTTCAAGCGTACTCCTGCTATTTTCAAGTTATCACCTTGACGCACCACGGTACAGGTGGCTCCGTCCACCTTTTGCACTTGGGCGACAAAGCAGTTTTGAGGTATTTTCCCCATAATGGCTTTTAGCAAATTCGCACATTCTCTTTCTTTACTCATTTTATTGCGTATCCTAAGGTTATCACTTGTCTGTATCCCGATGTCCCGAACTTGTATTCCACTGCATCCACCCAAAATTTTCGTCCGTCTCTTTCTTTGCGTAGCTTGTCTTGCAGTCTGACAATATCGCCTTTTCGCACGTAAGGAACTCCGAATCCGGTGATGTTGCCTGTCATTTTGTCACAAGCATATTCATTGTATATTTTTTCCGCTGCAGCTTTCAGTTCCGTCTGGGTTTTCATGCCGGAAAAGTAAAAATGTCGCTGCTCATAGTCGCTTTTGACCGATTTGCCGCTCACATCTATTGCCTCTTGGGGAACTATACATTCCAACTTCGTGTTGTCTGTTTGTATGCTGGTGGCTTTTACGGCTATTTTCACATCATCTTTCGTGGTGTATTTCAGACTGTCGCTTATCTGATTCCTTTCGGGGTCAAAAGTCAATATTCTTCCATTGGCCAATGCCTTGTGGGTGGTGATGCCGTAAAACACGCCCTCTCTGAAAAAGCCTTTCAGCCACGGATAGGTGGATATCAACTTGTCCAATGCTTGGGCAAGTGTCTGCTGGTCTATTTTTACTTGACCGAAATTTACATCGTCCGGCAGTTCTATCCGGAGCGCCGGAACATATTTCTTCATCCATTTTTTGAAGTCAAAATGCTCAATAATTTCCGCATCCACATTGATGGACTTAAACAAACGCATCTCGTTTTCGCAATAGATGACTATTTCCTTGATGGTGTTTTCCACGCTTTTGATATAGCCTTTAAACACCATTTCCATGTTTCCCATTTCCGCATAGCCGAGTTTTATGATTATGGCATCATCCACATTCACAAAGTCTGTCAAGGCTTTTCCTTGCCATTGCATCTTGCGTGGAACCTTCAATACCGCCGTATCGGTAAGGTTTTTGCATGATGTTTTTATTAAAATATCATTGCAATAGTCAAACGTAATAGTTTTTTTACTATCTTTGCACTTGATTTCTATGTCACACTTTAAACTTAACATACTATGAAATATTTATTAGCACTCGTATTGATACCGATAGCCACTTTGTTTGCTTCCTCTAACAAACCCATTGACAAGGAAAAATGCTCTTGTGAAGGAATTCCTTTGTATGGTAACGTAAAGGTAGTTACTTGTGCTCCTACTTTTAATGTAAAAGTAGTGGATTGTGCAGAAAATATGGACATAAAAGTAGTGGATTGTTGTCCGACACAATGTGGAGAGTGGCGATTTGTGGATTGTGGAGAAGACTTTTCTATTCGTTTTGTGGATTGTGGAGAAGACTTTTCTATCCGTTTTGTGGATTGTGCTCCGGGTGTGCGATAACATTTTTACCATATTTAATCTTCTACTAAAAAATCATAATCCATATCACTCCACAATGTAATGGTATAGGGCATTACATTAAAATAGTTCATACCGCTTTGCATAAAATCCACTTTTTTAACCACCACTTGTGTAATGTCATAAATGCCGTTCAAAAACTTGCTGCTGACATACATTTTTTTGTTAATCGCCAAAATTTGCTGCAAAAACCACAAGTCCTCGTAAGGAAATCCCTGCACACCTTCTTTTCTAATCGTGCCTTTAAGGGTGATTGTATAATCTTTGGTATAGATATATTCTTTTACGCTGCCATTTCGGTTCACTAATTCGGTTGTCTCTATTTTCTTTTCCAACACCATATCAATTTTGCAGTCGTCAAACACCACGTTTACGCCGCTTTGCGGATTCACATTTTCATGCAATATCACCTCATTGATGGTTTGGCTCCTTTCGTTGAGCAACTTTTCTTCGTTGGTGGTCTCTATCACTATGTCGCTTAATGCTGTTCGGTAGAGTTTTTCCTTAATGGCACTCACCACCGCACTTTCTACGCCTGTTCTGCTCGGTATCAATATTCTTATTGCCATTTTTTATAATTTTTCATTTCCTTTTCTCCATTCCCACTTTTAAGAGGGTGCCCGTAGGGCGGGGGATTCACTATTCTGCTGCGTAATTTACATCATTGACTATCATTTGCAAGGCCATCGAGAGCTTCTCCATAAAGTATCCGGCCGTCTCCGGATTGTCTTGGCTGCTTTGGAACATATTGGTGTTTTCTCCTATCAGGCTGCCGATAGTAATATTAAAATTCTTGATATTCTTGCCTCCGGCACTGATGGTTTCGCTTGAGGTGCTCAAGTCGTTGTTGATGGTTTTTGTGTTGTCGGTGATTCCCAAACCCAAACTCGCCTGTAAATCCTTGCTCACACCTTTCAATGTCTTGCTCTTGTCAAAACTCAAGCTCACTCCCTTCCATGCGTTGGCGGCGGCTTGGGCGTGTTTGGCCACTTCTTTTGCTCCTCCGCTTATCGCTTTTTTCCTCCGCTCTATGTCATCGCTTATTTCTTTCAGTGCCCGGTTGTTTTCTATTTCATCACCTTTGCCTAACAGCAGTTTTAACTTATACCATGCCTCTCTGAGTTTGTCTATGCCTATCATTATGCCGTTGATCATAGTGGTATATTTCAGCTTTACTGCCTCCACAAACATCAAAAAAGTCTCTTTGGCAAAGGTTACTACCGCATCCCACAACGTACCCCAGCCTTTTATCTTCACGCATACAAATACTATCGCCGCCACCAATGCCACTATTCCGGCTATAATCAAGCCTATCGGGTTGAGCGACATAATAATATTCAGAGCTCCCTGAACTGCTATCCAACCCTTCATCGCTACTACCACTGTACCTATGGCTATTACTATGGCTCCGAACAAAACGCTGTGCTCTTCAATAAAATCTATCACGCTGCCGGCCATTTGCAATAGCTTTTCTATAGTCGGCATAAACGATGCTTTTAGTTCTGTTACCAATTTGCCGATACGTTCTTGCACATCTCCGATGTTGTTACTTGCTTTTTTCATGGCTCCTTCCGGAGTGTGCGACAAGGCTTCGTTTACGCCACCAACGGCAGAACTAACAACTTCTGCCAATGTAGCTGCACGTTGTTCTTCCGTACCGAATTTCAGTATTTTTTCTTGTGCTTCGTCAAATTTGTAGCCGTAACGACTCAAGGCTCCAACCTGTCCGTCCATCACTTTCCCCATCATGGTGGCTATATTTACGGCACTCTCTTGACTGGCGTTCATACCGTATTGTTGGGCTACCATGTCGTTCATCACCGGCATCAACTTCTTCAAAGTGTCGGATTTGGTCAGATAGGTTCCCAATTCTTGGGCTCCCGCCAACTGCACCTCGTCGCCGATAACTCCCAATTTTTGTTGGGCAGATGCCAAGTCAAGTATGCTTTGCATTTCCTCCCGGCTCGCTCCCATGGTGTTCCGCATCACCTGTGCCAATTTCGTCTCCGCTTCCACCTGTGCATAACTCAAAGCTTCAAATCCCGACAACTTACTTGTCAAACCACTTATGGCATGGCTGATGGTTTCAAAGGCAAAGCCTACATCACGTATTTTTGTTATCGTATTGGTGAAGTTAGTTACATGGCTTGTTGCTGTTTGTACACCCTGCGAAATGGCAGCAATGTTTTCTTGAGCGTTGCCTGTAATATTTATTGCAAATTGTACTGTATTATTTGACATTTTTTTTATATCTTTGCAGTCTAAAACTGATTGACGATGTTTACTATTTCTATTTTTCTTTTATTAGTGATATTAGTGCCTGTTTTCTGCATCTATCGTATTGTTACCTATTATAAAGCAAAGAAAAAAAGAGAGCAAGACACTCATACTCAAATCGTCATCAACATCCAAAAACAAGACTAATCATTTCCTTTTTTCTCCGCTTTCTTCTTTCCTTATTTTTTCCAAGGCAGCTATTGCTATGGCCCATTCTTCGTCGTCCAATTCATCCGGATTGATGCCGAAATGGTATCGCAATTGGTAATCCACATTCACAAATCCGTTGTGTTTTACCACCTCCTTGGCACGGGCTATAACTTTTTTAGTTCTGCCTCCTTTATCTCCACCAATTTCGCCAATTGGGCACTCACACCAAAAAATTTCTCGTCTTCTTCTTTGATGCTTTCATCTCCACCCAACCAACAGTTGGCCAACAACACTTCGTTGGCTCTAATCGGGTCTGTGGTGCCTATGCCTGCAATGGCTTTCATCGTATTGCGGTCCGGCTTGTGCAAATAGCATACGCTGTCACCGACTACTATCTGGAACACTTCTTTGTGTTTTGCTTTCCATGCTTCTATTTGTTCTTTTGTTGCTTCTCCTGTCATATCTTTTTCCTTTCTTGTTTTTAAAACTTAGTTAAAGGAGTAAGTGAAATTTCACTTACTCCATGATGATTACTTCCATTCTATGTGTGACAATATCATTTCTATTTCTGCCGTGTTGCTGGTGTCGCCTTCGCTTATTTCCACGCCGTCTGTCTTGAACTGACAGTTACGCAAGCGGTGCGTTACTATCTTTTGACCGTTCACAGGCAAAAATTGAACGATAATATCAAAGGGTGCTATATCTTGCAGTCTTCCGGTGGTGCTGCTGTCTCTCAATGCTTCTATTTCACTGCGAAGCAGGGTCATCGATGCACTGCATTCTATTTTCCCGTAGCCTCTCGCAACAGGACGCTGGCCAAGTCCGTAGATGTTTTCCATTGTCTGGCTGTCACTATAGCTTATTTTGGTGATGCCCACTACCGGAACTCCGCCTATGTTTACTTGCAAATTAGCCCAGCTGTGTGCCACTCCGTTTATTTCAGGTATTGTTCTTAATCCGTTCATCTTACTGCCTCCTATAATTTAGTTGTATAACCTATTTTTATCAGAACATGTCTCATCACGCCAACAGGAACTTGTTTTATCACAATTTCCACTTCAGAGGTGGAAAGAACATTTTGTTCCGGGTCTATTTCCACTTTAAAGCCGCTCAGTTCTCCGGCCTTTTCCATGTCTTCCAAGGCTTTGTTGGCTGTTGTCTCCAAAAAGGCAACTGTATCCGATGCCAATTGGCCGCTTGTGGCATCCACCCGCAGCGGACTGTTCAAATACGGCAATAAATTGGCTCGAACTCCACGGCATGCCTTGTCAATAGTACGAACATTTTCTATATACGCATAGTCGCTCGTAGCCTCATCCAAGGTAAAACTGTCGTTGAAGTAATTGTCGGCATTGCCTACATGGGTGCGGACAAACAGATAGCGGTTGTCGTTTATCTTTTCCAGATTGGCAACTGTGGTGTCTTTTATCAATTCACCGGTTACCAATCCCGGACTGGCCAATCCTAACGGAAATTTTCCTACCCATGCTATGCTTTCGTGAACTCCTGCTTTGCTAATGGTTCCCATACAGGCTCCTATACATCCGTAATAGGCGTAATGACCTAAACTTTGCACCAATTCGCTGTCCAAATCCAATCCTACCAACAAACTCACATTGCAGCGTCCTGCCAATACAGAATTGGTGTTGCCTGTCAATGTCGTAAATGTAAATCCGCTTACTGCTGTAGTAGTTACCGACATAGCCGTACCGCTTACTGCTACCGTTACCGTTTTACCGGTTACCGTTACCACCACGCTCATCGGTTGGTGGGCTGCCTCCATCGCAGTGCACGCACTTTGATATTCGGCAAGTACGGAAATCGTACTTCCTCCTGAAGTGTAGCTTAGTGATGGCGTAAACACTCCGCATTGGCGGATGCTGCCACCGGCATAGTTCTGCATCGCTTGCAGGTCTCCGCCGTTCACTTGGCTGCTGGCTGCAAACTTCACTCCCAAATACAAGGTGCCGCCGGCATGTTGGCGGAAAAATTCCTTCACATGATATACCAAAGCATTCACTGCAGCTATCTTTTTAAACTCTGCAACTTCACTGTTTGCCGTATAAGCAGTTTGCAACATCGATAACTCCTGTGCTTTCAATCCCAAATCTTCCAATTCTTCTACATATCTCAGTTTGAAAACATACAAATCATTGCTTCCGTCTGTATCTTCCAACTTGTCGAATTGTAGTGCATTGTTTGAATTGATTAAGTCTGCTTCTGCCAATTCCGGCAAATACATCACCAAGCCGCTAATGGGGTCTTCGCTGGCTGCAGTTCTGCCCATACCGCCGTTTTGCTTGCTAAATCTTATGTCATTCATCTTTCCCATCGTTATTGTTTTTTGTTGTTTTATTATTGTGCTTTATCGCTTTATCCATGGTATTAAAACACATGCCGTCAGGTGTTTTCCATTTGCCGTTTTCCAATACTATGGCATCTTCCGTTGTTTGCTTTTTGCTTCTTCCCATTTTAAAAATTATTTAAATTTTATTTCAACGCTATTGAAACACTGTCCACTTCTAAGTGGTAGGTTTTTTCCTGAGGCATGGTGATGGTGCCTTTGTTGTAGCGGCCATATATGGTGTTTTTGCTCTTGTCGGTTACATAGAGTTGCACATCCATCACCGTCATTCGCCTGTTCAGCAAGCTGTCTATCACCATGTGCTGCTCTTTCACATGATTTTGCAAGCTTCTCACATGCTTATGTTGCAAGCCCACTGCCGTGATCAATATTCCTATGGCACACAAGGCAGCTGCCCGTAATGCCCATTTCATCCATGTTTTCATAGGCTGTCTTCGTGTTTGCGTTTTAACTCTACATTTACAGGGCATTCTTGTGCCATCGGACAGGTAGGTATCTTTTCCACCGCTTTCCGGAATCGCTGAACCTCTCTTCGCAATGAGTTCATCTCCTTTTTCAGTGGTTCCACCACATATTCCATCACTATTTTGCTGGCTTTTTCTTCATTTTCCAACTCTTTGCCCCTTATATCGGCCTGCATTTGCTCCTTCGTCTGTCTTAATTTCAACAAACTTATCAGCAATCCGCTGCCAAATACTACATTCAATATCACGCTAATCAATTCCAATACGTTCATAGCTTTATCTTGTTTTGTAGGTTAAATCCTGCTTTCACTTGCTCCATGTCGGCATCAACTCCGTTTTCCGACCGGCTCATGGCAGCAACTATTTTTATATAGTCGCTGCCGCTTCGCTCAGTCAGTGTCCGGTACCTGTCAACGCCACTACGCCTTTCCACATGGGATATGTAATTGGCGGTATTGTTCCCATCATTGGCAGGTGCCCAACTTCTTATTATCCTATCTACAGTGTTTTTTCCTTGTTGTAGGTAAGTGTAGAGAATTACGAATGCCGCCCTGTATCCGTACGCCATACTTACAAATTGCTTGAATGCTGAATCCGTTGATTCCTTTTCACCTTGAAACTTATCTTTGCTCTTGCGGATATTCAAGGGATTGTTGTTTCGTAATCCTCTGCTTACCATCTTTCTTCTATTTTAATTATGATGCGTGATATTCCTGGATTAAACCCAACACACCTTTGCCATCAGCTCTGCGAGCTCGGCCGCCTAATCTTTGCAAGAAGGAATAAATATCTCCGTAATAGGTCGGGTCGCCTTCGTTGGTGTACATTACCGTGTTGCCCAATGCTCTCGCCACACAGCTCTTGTGCCAGAATATGCCGTAGCAACAATCAGTTGTTCCGGCTGCCTTGCTGCCGTTTTCTATGTTGATATAATCCTCTACGCTATAAGTTAAGTCGTTGCCGCTTGTCCATTTGAAATATTGCGTTCCGCTTACTTGGCTCAAAGTGCTGTTAGATGCCATCAAGGTAGTGCTGCGTTCCAATATGGTAAATCCTTCCAATGCTCGCAGTCTGCCGGTTACATTGTCATATACTGCTCCTAATACATCGTTGGAAGCATTGCGTACTTCAGAACACAATTGCTCATACATCTCCGAATTTAAGATAACGTATCTGTCAGCTTTTGGTAAATTCCATTTGTTGAATATCACTTTGGCTTTGGCAAAGTCGGCTATTGATACGCCGGTTCTAAGGTTGCTGCCATGAATGGTATTGTTGGCATGTTTAGTAGCACTTGCTTTGATAAAATAGGTGGGTCGCCAGTTGTATAGCATCGCTTCTGCCACCACTTCGTGCAAGTTGGCCATGTCTTCATACATACAGCTTTCCATCTTGTCGTAGCTGAGTTCTACTTTGTCGGCATTGGGGATAAATCTCGGGTCGGTAGTAAATTCGTCCAAGGCGTAGGTAATGTCTATATCTCTTCTGCGAGTAACACTTGCCGGCAACGATGTTCTGTTTCTTTGCACACCGCTGGCAGCTCCTGCCTGTGGAATGTGTACCACTGTGCCACCTATCACATATTGTGATTCATCCACCGATTCCAACAAAAATTCGTTGTTTTTAAACAAATTACCGATAATGTAATCTGTCCATATCTCCGGTGTAACCGCCATACCGAAACTTCCTGCCGGTATTTTCACAAAATTGGAGGCGACAAAAGTAGCCGCTCCTACTACGGGAGTAAATATTGCTCCCATCATGGCAGCAAACAATGCCGCCGTCAAAATTCTTAAAATAAAACTTCTTTTCATCTCTTTTTTGTTATTTGTTAATGGTTTTTTTTAATTGCAAAGTATCCATGCACTGCCGTCCCATACCACTATTTTGGCAACGGTGGTGGAAGCTGTACCGGCAATGGTGCCTACTGTTGTGCTGGCATCTTTTTTCACAGTAACATTTCTGGCGGTGCCGTCACTGGTTGATTTCACCACCACCTTGGCTCCTGCTCCCAAGTTGTCACCCGGGGTGAGTGTTAATGTGGCTGCTGCACTCAAACTGCCTAAATCCACTATCGTGGTGTCTCTTTCCACCTTCACTGTCGCTGCATTGCTTGACAATGTCGGCGTTGTTTTTTCTACTGTCGGAAACATTACTTCCGTTTTTTTGCCGGCATCTCCTTCTATTTCCGGTGCCTTAAAATTGTAACTTGCGTTGTTTTCTTTGTTTATCCACATAATTTCTTAATTTTTAGGGTCGAAACCGAACTTCGCTTTGAAAAGTTCTGCGTATCTCTCCGGATTACTATTTTTTAAATTTTCCAATCTGCCGCTGCGGTGATATTCGTCAAAGCCCCAATTTTCTTCACCTTTTGGCAATTTCTCCTCTTGTGCAAGACCGGCCTTTACTCTCGGTACGGCTGCTAACTTGTTCAACACTTTTTCTGTGTTTTCATAGTCCTGCTCTGCCAACTTGGTATAGGTTGCTCTGTCGTCTTCGCCTATACGTTTGTCTGCTATGGCAGCATCTATCAAGTTTTTAACCTTGCTTTTCTCCATCGCTTCTATTTTCTTGGAGAGTTCTTCGTTTTTCTTTTGCTCTGCCTGCAAGGAATTTTGCAGAGTCTGTTCCTTCTCGCTCAGGCTCTGAACACGTGCCAACACCTCTTTTTCTGACGCGTTGCCCATATTCAAGGCCGTGGCGACTGTCTTTAAAAAGTCATCCATTTGCTGTTTGTTTAAATTTAAATTTGTTATTTGATTATTATAATAATTGTAGGCACTACGGCTGTCCGTAATGTTTTTCAATTCCTTTATACTTTTGTTTCGCTCTATTATCTCATCGCACAAGCCCATCGCCTTCGCTTCTTTCGCACTCAGCCAATGGTCCAATCCGTCAAAAAACTGCTTGCGGACTTCTTCCTCACTCTTACCCATACGTTCCGACAGCATCTCTATCAAGGTTGTTTCAAATCCGTCCATCATTTCCGCTGCAGCACGTGTCTCATCGCTGTTGCCATACGTATAGCCGCTCACCCGGTGATACATAAATTTCGCATGCTTGGCCGCCTTTACTTTGTGCTTCGGATTCGATAGCAATACCGCCATCATGCTCGCTGCTATCCCGTCAACTATCCATTCCACTTCTATATCCGTACGGTCTAAATAGTTATATAAGGCATTGCCTTGACTCACTTCACCCCCGTCGCTGTTAACGTAAAAGGTGATAGCAGTGGCTCCTTCCTTCCTCTTGCCCTCTATGTCTGCTATCAACACATTGGTGTCTATATCCATATACCTGCCAATAATGCCGTACAAATAGTATTCACATTTTTCCTTTGCCATTTTTCCTTTCCTCAATTTTTGGCAAAATTATCACCCTTTTTTCCTTTATTTTTATATTGTATATACTTGCAATATAATTATATATACCGTATTTTCATTTAATAAAAATAGATGTAAATCCTTGTACTTTTGCCTCCGGATTTCACTCGCGGCTCAGCCTGCCCAAAACCGGTGCCTGAGCTTGTCGAAGGCACCACTGTAAGAACGATGTGTACATCGTTCCCTTGTAAAGACGCACAATCGTGCGTCTCATCAATAAAACAATAAAACTTAACATTATGACAAACCTAACCATTGAACAAAAAAAAGATTACGCCAAACAACTCTTTCTCAACGATCCCGGAATCACGCAAGCCGAAATCGCTGAAAAAGTTGGCGTCTCCAAAGTAACCATCTGCAAATGGGTCAAAGACGGCAAATGGCAGGAATTGCAAGCTTCTTTATTGATAGGCAAGGAGGAACAACTCGCTCGCCTTTACAAACAGTTGCGACTCCTCAACGATGCCATCGAAAACAAAGAAGACCAAAAATTCGCCACCTCTAAGGAAGCCGATGCCATTCTAAAACTTACCGTCGCCATCAAAAATCTCGAAACAGAAACCAATATCGCAGAAAAAATGGCTACAGGCAAAGAATTTCTTGCTTTCGTAAGAAAAACATCCGGCTTCGAACTTAGCAAAGATGTCGCCAAATTGTTCAACGCTTATATCAAATCTTGTTTATAATGGCCAAGCTCAGAAAACCTACCGACAAGCAGCTCCTGCAAGACTGGGAAGCCTACTACAATCAGTTTATTGCCGATGTGGAAGTTGACTCTTCCGAAACCGAATTCCAGAAGCAGCAACGCATCACCCGCTTGGAAGCATCTCCCGAAGACTGGTTCAAATACTATTTCCCCAAATATTGCACGGCCGAACCGGCTTCATTTCATATCTCCGCCACCAAACGCCTCCTCGCTCATCCCCGTTGGTACGAAGTCCGGGCGTGGAGTAGAGAGTTGGCAAAATCCGCCCGCTCCATGTTCGAAGTCTTATATCTTGCCTTAACCGGAAAAGTGTGCAATTTCCTCCTCGTCTCCAGCTCCTTCGACAATGCCTGCAGACTGCTCTTGCCTTTTATGATGCAGTTGGAAAAAAATCTCCGCATCATCAACGACTACGGCGAACAGCAAACCATCGGCCACTGGGAAGCCAATGAATTTATTGCCAAATGCGGTTGCTCTTTCCGGGCATTGGGTGCAGGGCAGTCGCCCCGTGGTACCCGCAACGAAGCCAAACGCCCTGATTTCATTCTCATTGACGATATCGATACCGACGAGGAATGCCGAAATCCCGACCGTATCAAGCAAAAATGGGACTGGATAGAACAAGCCTTAATTCCGACAATATCAGTATCAGGTGACGCCCGCATACTGTTCAATGGCAACATTATCGCCAAAGACTGTTGCATCGCCCGTGCCGGTAAAGTCGCCGACAAGTTCGACATTGTCAACATCCGCGACAAACACGGCAAGAGCTCTTGGAGCAAAAACACCGAAGAGGATATCGACTTTATCCTTTCCAAAATCTCCACCCGTGCCGCTCAACAGGAATACTTCAACAATCCTCTCTCCGAAGGTGACGTCTTCAAAGAACTCACCTTCGCCAAAATACCCAACTTAAACCGCTTCAAACACATTATCGTCTATGGTGACCCTTCTCCCTCCAACTCCAAAAACAAAGCAGGCTCCATGAAAGCCATTGCCGCTATTGGTGTTTTGGACGGTATTTACTATGTCATTGCCTGCCGCGTAGATAGAGCCACCAACGCAGAATTTGTCGATTGGTTCTACCTCATCAACCAACAACTCGGCACCACCTCTGCTCAAATCTACAACTTTATTGAAAACAACAAACTACAAGACCCCTTTTATCAACAGGTATTTATCCCTTTGTTTGTTGCAAAAGCCAAAGAAAAAGGCTATTATCTCAATATTGTTCCCGATACAAGAATTAAGCCCGACAAATTCAGCCGTATTGAAGGCAACCTCGAACCCCTCAACCGCAATGGAAGACTCCTCTTCAACGAAGCTGAACACAGCAATCCTCACATGCAGCGGCTTGAGGAACAATTCCTCCTCATCACCCCGCAACTAAAAGCTCCTGCCGACGGCGTAGATGCTGTCGAAGGTGCCGTCTTTATCGCAACTCAAAAATTAAGACAAACTTCCGCCGAACAGCTGCTCATCGGCAACAGACCTAAAAACAAACGTAGAGTATAAATGTAAAGACGCACAATGGTGCGTCTCCAAATAAAACAAACAACAAATTAAAATAAACAAAAATGATTAAAGTATGGAAACGATTTTTCAGGTACATGCAGGTACGAAACGCCATCCGTCATGCCGACAGGATGAAAAAATTAACAGGAAAACAACACTTTGTTATACAAGTATTCAACAAAATAAGGGTCTACGACCGCTCTCACATCAATTGGCTCATCGCCAAGAAGGTGCTGCACCCTCGTCTCAAAAACCATTACGAACTTACTAAAATTTGTATCTATTACACTCGGTAAGGACGATGTGCACATCGTCCCCTTGTAAAGACGCACAATTGTGCGTCTCATCAATAAAACAATAAAATATAAAAAAAGTAAATTATGGCATATCTTACTATTCAAGACCTCCATCGAGGCATACATCGTGAAGTGCTTTCCGTTATCTCCCGCTCCGAGGACAACGCCCTCCATGCCATTGCGGAAGCTCAAGCGGAAGTAGAATCCTATCTCACCGCCCGCTACGATATCCGTTCCGAATGGAACCGCTCCGGCGATGACAGATGTACCATGGTCGTTAAACTCGTCCGCGACATCGCCATCTACAATTGCTACAATATCTCCAATCCTGTCAATATGCCCGAATCCCGTCGCGACGCCTACAAGGATGCTATCTCCTTCCTTAAAGAGGTGCAAGCCGAAAGAGCTTCTATTGACGGACTGACTCGAAAAACCGGAACTACCGGAACTTCTTCCTATGTTTCTTTCGGTGGCAATATCAAACGTAAAAATCAATTTTAATCCCGGTGCCTGAGCCTGACAAAGGCACCTCCTGTACGGACGTGCCATGGTGCGTCCCCACCATTAAAACAAAAATAGTACGGACGTGCCACGGTGCGTCCCCACCATTAAAACAATAAAACATTAACATTATGGCAATAAAACATTCTAAACCTAAAAAACCGGACAATGTAATCGTCCACAACATCAACATCATCAATCCTCCCCACAATACGCAGGATATTCAAATGTGGAAACAGGCTATTCGTGCCTTTGAAAATATCAACAATCCCTCACGTATGCTCTTGTACGACCTCTATGATGACATCCTCTTAGACGGTCAAATTGAAGCTACTTGGGGCAAACGGCAGGATGCCGTCCTCAACCAGGAACTCATCTTCGTCCGCGATGGGGTAGAAGACGAACAAATAGGACGTCTGCTCAATTCTCCCGACATGCGGGTCATTGTCAAAGAGCTGCACAACGCCATCGCTTGGGGTTATACCCTCATTCAGATTAACAACATCTATTTTGATGAGACTGAAGAAGTGTATAAAATAGATTTCGACCTCATCCCGCGTAAGCACGTTCATCCGGAAGACGGCTTTGAATGTATCAGCCGCCAGCAATCCATGGCTACCAAAGACTGGATGTATATGGAGCAGCCTTTGGCCAACTATATGCTTTGGGCAGGTGAGCCTTACGACAAAGGCCTTTTCGCCAAGGCCGCTCAATATGTCATCTACAAACGCGGTGGCTTCGGCGACTGGAGCCAGTTCGCCGAAATGTTCGGCATGCCATTCCGTGAACTCATCTACGACGACTACGATGAAGCCACCCGGGCAAAACTCGAACAAGGTCTCCAAGAATGGGGAGCTGCCTGTTATTCCTTGCACCCTCGTAGCACAGAATTAAAAATACACCCCACCGGCGGTTCCACCGGCTCCAACGAAGTTTATGACAAACTCATTGCCGCCTGCGACGCTTCCATCTCCAAAACCATCCTCGGCAACACCCTCACCACCGAACAAGGCGAAAACGGTGCCCGTTCCCTCGGAGAAGTCCACAAAGAAGTCGAAGATGCCAAAACCGCCAGCGACAAGCAGTTTATTCTCGCTATCCTCAACACCAAGTTCAGAGCCATACTCAAACATTTCGGCTTTAATATCTCCGGTGGCGATATCTGGTACCGATCACAAGGTAAAGATTGGACAGAACTCCAAACCAAATGGAATGTCATCAACTCCATCTCCGACAAACTTCCTGTTGATGACGACTATATCTACGAGGAATTTGACATACCAAAACCCGACAACTATGAGCAATTAAAACAGGAATTGAAAATGCAACATTCTTTCAACCCCTTTGAAAGCTCTTTGCAAAACCCTTTAAACGTAAAGACGCACAATGGTGCGTCTCACCAACATCTTGTCAACAATTCAGGAATGTCTTTGTGGGAAAGGATACACCGTTTTTTCGTGCAATCCCCCGGCAGAATGGGGGAATTGAATGGAAAAGCCCGCACGCTGACAAATCAGAACAACCTCAATGAGGCTTTGGCTTTAAGAGTGTGGAACGGTGAAACGGAAGACTGGGATACTGAACTTTTCTTTTTCATCGCCGACAATCTGCTGTCCGCTTTAGACAAAAGCTTCGTAAACCCGCAATTAGGGGCTTTTAATCAAATTGCCTACGATGCTCCCGATGACGTATTCAGAACTGCCTTGGAGCAAAACCTGTTCCACTTCTCGGCCGCTAAAACTTTGGCAGAAATACAAGCCTTGAACCAAGCACTCAACGAAGCAAAAGACTACAGCGACTTCCGCAAGCGAGCAGACAAAATCACAGACACTTTCAATCGCCGCTGGCAGCAAACCGAATACCAGTCCGCTGTCAATTGTGCCGAAAGTGCAAGTACTTTCCGCAGACTAAAAAGCAAGACCAAGCTTTTCCCTTATTGGGAATACAAGACCGCCGGCGATGACAAGGTAAGAGAGGAACATGCCGCTTTGGCTGGAACCATACTCCGACACGATGACCCCTTGTGGGATAGTATCTATCCGCCTAACGGATGGAAATGCAGATGCTATGTGGTGCCACGTATGCAAGAAGAAGCTAATGTATCTGAAGACAAGCAGCATGAAAAAGTAGCCGCCTACATGAAAACTAAAGACTGGCAAAACGCCATAGCACAGCACTGGAATATCAACCGAGCCAAACAAGGCATTGTCTTTGACGCCAACCAAATGTATATTCGCAAGTTCCCGGACAACGCTGCCGCTTATATGGACAAGATTAAACCCGACAAATGGGGCTTGGAAAACTCCATAAAAAAATGCCAGCAGCAAGCCCAAACAAGCACCACCAAATATGAAGGTACTGCTGAGGAGTTTTGGCAGGCAAACAAACAACTGATTGACGGCAAGGAATACCTTGTAGTGGAAGACTATAATGGCAGAAAATGGAGAATGGACAAAGACGATTTTGACAGACATACCACCAACAAAAGAAAAAAGAGAGCTTATAGAACAGAATATCTGTCTAATATTTTTGAGGTAGCAAAGAACCCGGATGAAGTTTGGTTAGGAAGAACAGACGAAGATAAAGGAAATAATATTAAAACAATTGATAACTATATTTTTATAAAACATTATAAAGACCAAACAATTGCTGTTGCTGGAAATGTCAAAAATGATAATTTACAATTAAAAACGTGGTTTCCTGTTTTAGATAAAAAGGTAAGACGAGGTTTGTTAATAAAAAAATAAGGACAGTAAACCGATATGAAAACAGACAGTCTAAAAGACATCTCGAGTTTAGCCCACAATACACTGTCCATTGGTATTGTCTTCACTGAACATCTCATATAGGCTCCACCTGCAAAAGTACAACAAAAAATTGATATAAAGATGAAAACGATAAAAAATATTTTAAAAAACATAGGATACGGCATCATGCTTATTTTTGTAGCTCCGGCCGCAGTGATACATATTGCCTACAGAATTTGGTATTTTAAGCATTTTATTCTCCGACAAAACGGTCAAACAAACATAGAAATAGAGAAACAAGAGAAATAACTATGGCCACGATACTGATACGAAATGAAAAGATATCATTTTTACTTTTCTTGGCTTCGGCTGTAAATCCGCCGTTCGATAAAAAGTCCTTGCCAAGTTCGGTAATAACATATCTGTCTTTATATCGTTTGGAATATGTTAGATATTCACATCTAATCAAATATCCTATCATTTTCCATATTTTTTCCTCTTCTTCTGTGATATGGGCATGGTCTTTTATCGAAAAAATCAAGCCGTCTTTTTTGCTTGCTTCTTGCAATGCAGCATCTTTTTCCAATGCCCATTCTATGTTGTTGCCATAAAATATTTTTAACAAAACCTTCATATTGCAAAATTACAATAAAAAAACAAAAAAAAATGAAAAAAGTACATTTAGTTTTAAAACACAAATGGTATGATATGATAGCCAGCGGAGTTAAACAAGAAGAGTATCGTAACAACACCCCTCGCTATCAGGACATGCTTAATAACGCAACGCATGTTGTGCTGCATCGTGGTTATACAAAAACAACTCTTGAAAAGGAAATTGACAATATGCGACTTGGCTTTGGCAATCCTCAATGGGGAGCCCCAGAAGATAGCGAGGTGATTTGCATTAAACTAAAATAATTATGACACCGCAAGAATTAACAAAAAAACTAAAGACAGTTGCCAAGGAGATACAGCACGATTGTGCGAACATTATCGCAGAAACTTCTGTAGAATACTTCAAGGACTCTTTCAAAAGAAAAGCCTTCAACGGTCGCAGTTGGAAAAGGACAGTCAAGCGTACCGGCTCCACTTTGATAGAATCCGGCAACCTCATGAACTCCATCCGTCCTACGGAGGTTACAGACAAAAAAGTGGTCATCGCTGCCGGCAATGAAAAGGTCGCATACGCTCGTGTCCACAACGAAGGTGGCGTACAGTATGTAAAACCTCACCACAGAACCGGCAGAAACGGCAAACGTCATCAAGTGAAAGCTTACTCCTACAAAGCAACAAAACGACAATTCATGGGACAAAGCCAAGAATTGAATAAATTGATACAAGAACGAATTGAAAAACATTTAAACCAACTTTTAAAATGAAGATATTTTTTAAATCAGATTTTGAACTCATCGAGCACTTTCTCGATGCCAACGGAGACCCTCTCGATATTTCCGAGCTGAACATCTCCCTTTGTTACCAAACCGACAAGTTTTCCTCCTATCACGCTCATTTCTATCAAGGAGCAGGAGAAAAATGTTACATTGACCCCGAAGACCATTCAAAACTCCATGTAACTTTTGCCGGACACTGTCTCGGCCCGGGCGTGCTTACCCGTACCATCACTTTCGCTGTCGCCAACGACCATTTTCCCGACGACACCCAAAACATCCGGACCAAAGAGCTTACTTCCGTTGAACTTGTCAATCTCGGCGGTAACGCATCTCCTTATTCTTCTGTTGAAAACACGGCTCCGCTCGTGCTCTTCAACCACGCTAACGCCACCCATCGCGACGACCCCGACCAGCATCCCATCTCTGCCATCTCCGGTCTGCAGTCCGCTCTCGACAATGCAGGGCGTATCACCCTTACTGACTTCCTCAACAATCCGGCTGCTTCCGGTATCGATGCAGACGAATGCTCTTTCATTGGCCGCAATACCCGTTCTGCTCTCACTTCCGACAGCTCTTGGAACATCAAAACTCTTGCCTACAAAAACGGGCAACTCGCCATCAGGGCATTCTCCGGTGTAGCTTGGAACAACAGATATCAATTATTAATCCCCGCCAATGAATAACCCCTACAGACACACAATCGTGCGTCTAATCAATAAAATAATAAAACATTAACAACTAAATAAACATAACAATGACACAGATTTTAATCAATTACACAAAAGACGAAAATAGCGAACAAATGGCTATCATGACAACCGACCAAGACGGAAAAACGCATTCCGCTGTCATCCGCAATCAAGAAGCCGCCTCATTGGCAGAAAGTATCTTATCAATCTTAAACTCCAACAACAATGAAACGGTATAAAGCTATAGCATCCGGTGCATGGTCCGATTTGACCACATGGCAAGACGACGGAAACGGCAGCTTTCAGGCAAGCACCGTTCTTCCATCCTCTGCTGATGAAGTGTATTGCAATGGATTCGTGATAGATGTAGTAAGTGGTACCTATCAAGTTGCCTTGATAAGCAACGGCGAATCCTCCAACCAAGACAACGAGCCTGTCAATGTTGGAGGCTATTTGAGAATGGCAAACGATAGCAACAAAACCTGCTATTTTATTGCCGATTGCTATAACTATTCTACCTGTTTATTACAAGCCGCTATGGCATCCTCTCGTACACATATTATATCTATAACCGGCAATTGCTACAACTATTCCGGCATTTTTATTACAACATCTGCCGGTGTTAATGTTCGAAGATGCACGCTAACCATCACCGGCAACGTGGTTTCGCAAGGCTCGTATCTTTTGGATATATCCGGAACGGGCACCGTGAATTTAAATTCCGGTGTAACCATCAATGGCAATGTAAATGCAAATAGTACTATCTTTTACAATGCAAACGGAAATGCCGGATATATTGCCATAAATGGTAACGTGGTAAAAAATGGAGGCAATTTCGGCAATACCAACAATGGTAGAAGTATCAACGGGTCTCTACATCTAACTGCAAACAGTACGCAATCGATTGAAGTTAACAATGGGGAAATCATCAATGCCTTCTGGCTCTCCGCCGGACATACCGGCAATGTTACCAAATATCGTATCATATTGGACAATCAAGAGTGGTTTCTTCCGAGTGATATCACCAATGGACTTCCACAGGCAAGCGATGTAAGACAGGGAACTACTTTCGGTCTCAACAATGTCTTTACCGGAACGCTTGACTTGCCGCAACCTGCCAACGTCGTAAAAGATGTCAGCTATGACAACAATACCAAAACCGGCACTTATGCTGTCAGCATCAGTCCGCAGGACATTTCCGATGCCCTCACCGCCTACGGTGCCGCCAAGGCTTCCGACTTGAGCGGTTTAAGCACCTTGAAGCTTGCCGACATTGCCACTGCTTTGGCCAACTATGGTGCTGCCAAAGGCAGCCAGCTCAACGGTTTGTCAACACTCACAAGCAACGACATCGCCACTGCTTTGGCAACTTATGCCGTCGCCAAGACTTCCGACTTGAGCGGTTTAAGCACCTTGAAGCTTGCCGACATTGCCACCGCTCTCGCTAACTACGGTGCTGCCAAAGGCAGCCAGCTCAACGGCATGTCAACACTCACAAGCAACGACATCGCCACTGCTTTGGCAACTTATGCCGTCGCCAAGACTTCCGACTTGAGCGGTTTAAGCACCTTGAAGCTTGCCGATATTGCCACCGCTCTCGCTAACTATGGTGCTGCCAAAGGCAGCCAGCTCAACGGTTTGTCAACACTCACAAGCAACGACATCGCCGCTGCTTTGGCCAACTACGGCACCTGTAAAACATCCGACCTCAGCAGTATTTCTATCAGCACAGAAGATATTTTGACGGCTTTAACCGCCTACGGCACCGCCAAAGACAGCGATATCTATGCCATAGCCCAGCTGCTGCAGACCGTTAAAAACAGTCAGGTTTCCCGCGAATTTTTAATACATCTTTTAGGAGAATAGCCTTATGAAAAAGCAATTATACTTAGACATTGTAGAGCACTTAAAGACCATCACCAACTCCGATGGGGAAGCTTTGTTCCAACATTTCGACCTATGGAACCAGCAGGTGGCGTTTTTAGAAGAGGAAACACCATTCAATTTGCCGGCTGTGTTTGTGGAGTTCACTCCGCACACTTGGCAAACACTCGGCAACCGCAAACAAGCCGCCGACCTTACCGTCCGCCTGCATATCGTCACGCAATGGTTTTCCGACACCGCCGACTATGTTCCGGAGGAATTCATGCTGCAGGCGGTGGCCTATCTCGACATCATCGACAAGGTGGTGGCAGCCATGCAGAACTTCGCACCGACAAACGCTAACAGTTGGATGCGAACCCGCTCCATCCCCAACCACGACCATGGACGTTATGTCGATTCCATAGAGGAATATGTCTGCAACATTGTGGACACCTCTGCCGTGCCACAACCACAGTTCATAACCGTCAATCCGGTGGTCATAAAAGAATAGTGCTTCGCACTTCTTTCTTGTTAGAAAAAAGCGACCGCAAAGGGTCGCTTTTTAGTTTTTCTTACGTTTTTTTTATTTTTTAATTGCTATTTAAAAATTTTTTTATAATTTTGCAAAAAGTTTAATCGGGTAAAACTTTAACAAGCAATGACAATCTTTGAAATCATCATCACAGCAATTTCGTCCCTCGCTACAATAGGTGTTTTTACTGCTTTATATCGTATTGGAAAGAAAATAGGACATTTTGAAGAATCGGCAAAAAACCTAAACAATTCCATAGAAAAACTGCCTTGTGGACAACGTGCTACCGAAATGCAGAATATTCATGATGATGTTTTGGCTATCAAAACTTTTTTGGCAACAAAACATAAAAATACCGAGGCCGTTTGGGGATTAAAACATAGTCCGACAACACTAAATGAAAATGGAGAAAAACTATTTAACAGCATCAACGGTAAGGATTTCCTTGAAAAGAATAAAGATTTTTTATTAAAAAAATTATCTGAAAAAAATCCAAAAACCGCTCTCGATGTAGAAACAGAATCGCATTCTATACTCATTGAAAATACTGACAACGATATTTTTAATGGTTTGAAAAATTGGGTATACAATAGTCCTACTATGTCTATTAAAGACAAAGATGAAATAAAAGAATATACCATTACTTTGTATGATGTATGCTATGTATTGAGCATCCCGCTTCGAGATATGTATTTGCAATTGCATCCGGAAATTTTGCAAAGTGAAAATCAACAATAAATAGCACACTATTACGCTTTAGGCCTACGCTTTTGCCTTACATATATTACGCAACTGCCTTACCCTAAAGCCAAGCATAAAAAAAGCCACCTTGTCGGGTGGCTTTATCTTTATTTGCATTGTTTCAAGGCCCTTGTCAGCTCTTGCAGCTGGAAGCAGTCTTCCGCCGTCTCGTCGCTGCCGCAACGCTCCTTGTCGCGTATCACGTACTGCATGTAGTCAAACAGTACCCGCTCCAATATCTCCGCCATCTCTTCCGGTGTGATGTCCTCTATGAAAAATCGCTCTATCGCTTGCAAATTCCCTTTCATAACGCACCTCCTTTCTCTTCTCCGGTGCCTGAGCTTGTCGAAGGCACCTCTTGTACGGACGATGTGTACATCGTCCCCTCTTCTTCCAATATATCCACCAAGGGCAAGCCTTCTTTTTCCGCAGGCTTCATCCGTAAGCACAGATAGCTACTCAATACACTCGGCTTCAATCGGTCCAACATGTCAAACAAGTCCTCCATATTCACCTGCAGCAGCAGCGTCTCCCCAATTCCTTTATAGTGCTTGCACTTTATCTGTAATCTCATCTGGCACCTCCTTCCTCCCTCGTTTTGCAGTAGCATATCAGCGGATCCATGCCGCGGTTTTGGCAGTAGTTCACACACTGGCTGACGCTATCGAACTCTATATGCACCTTGTTGTCGGTTATCTCGGTGTATTCCAATATCACCTTGGCGCTTCCCTTGGGGAAATACACCTTCGCGTGCTTGTCCGGATAGAAAACAGTCGGGATATCCGATTCCATAGCGGTGGCTTCGGCAGGCTCAGCCACCGGTGATGATGTGTACATCGTTTCTTTTCCTCTTTCTAACATAGTTCACCTCCTTCCTGCAGCATAGGGCATTTGTTTTTGCGTGCGTTCTGGTTGCCGAGCTGGCCACCGCGACCGCTTGTACCTGTTATCCGCAGCGGGGGCAGGTGTGGTGGCAGATGCCGCCCGTCCGGCGACCCCTCCTGCAGCAGCAGCCGTCTTGCCATCTCTTTGGGTTCGTTGTAGAGCATGAACTCGCCTCGACGCTGCCATGCCCGCTGGTACAGTGCCCGCAGCACCTTCGCATTGCGGCTGTAGCCGTTGAGGGTGTTTTGCACCGTGATAACGCTGACACCTAACTGCATGGCTATCTCCCGCTGGTCCCCGCGGACAAGGCTCTCTCCGATGAGCCACAGCAGCTCCATCAAATCCTTGTTGACAAGCTC
>JAEEUY010000090.1 GCA_016290715.1 Bacteroidales bacterium | reverse complement strand
GGCATACTGCGCTCGCAAAAGAGGATACATATCCTCTTTTAAATGAGACAATTCATCCTGACTATTATCCACTGTTGATAACGAAGAACGCACCTCGCTCGTTTGTTCCCACTCCGCCACCCTTTTCTTATTCTCATTAAACAACTCATTTTCAACAACTTTCTTGGCAGTTTGAATATCTGTTTCATATTTTTGTTTTCGGGTCAACAATTTCTGTTCATTCTCTAACCATTGTATTTTTTCTGTTACAGAGTTAACAAGGGCTTCCTTTTGCTGCACGTTTTCGGTCAAATCAGTCATTTTATGTTGCAAATCAGCCACTTCTTCATCGGTAAAAAGTTGAATATTTTGCAATTCCAGTTTTACGCGATCATAATTCTCTTTTTTCGTGGATGTAATGGCAAAAATCGCCTGACCGATTTTGGTAAATCGTTCTGTATTAGTCAGTTTTTCAAGTATTTCTGCTCTTTCATCCGTTTTACAGAGCAAAAACTTGGTAAATTCACCTTGAGCCAGCATAGAGGTACGGCAGAATTGCTTAAAATCAAGAGAAATCACGTTTTTTATCACCTCTTGAACCTCATTTTTCCCGGTATATACTTTTTGTTCTTCAATATCTTTGATTTGCCAAAGAACACTTTGCATTTTGCCATCTGTTTTTTTATGGGCACGTGCCACCGACCACAAAGCCTCATACGCTTTTCCGTCATTTCCCACAAATTCAACTTTTGCACAAGCCTCCCCCGTATGATGGCGCATCATTTGTCGCACATCATCCACTGTCGCCAGCTGTTCTTCCGCATCCGCAACGGCAAGTTTTTCCCTGCTCGGAACGCGGTCAGTACGAGGTGTTTCATTATACAATGCCAAGCAAATGGCATCCAAGATGGTGGTTTTCCCTGCCCCCGTCTCGCCACAAATCAAAAACAGCGTACTGTCAGACAAAGGTGATTTTTCAAAATCAATTTCCGCTGTTTCTATAGAAGCTATATTATGGATGTATATTTTTCTGATTCTCATAAGTGCATTTTTTCATGGTTACTTTTGGCTATTTTCTTCAGCAAAACGAATCGCCTCTTGCAGCATTTTTTTCTGTTCTTCATCCAAACTCATCACCAAGGAAGCGATATGGATAATATCATGGTGGCTCATGTTCTGTAACTGGTCAATAAAAATCTGCGGTTTTTCTTCCGTAGAATCATTTTTTTCCGTTATCAATCGGTTGATAAAGCAAAAATTACACTTTTTTCCATCCGTCGCTGCCAGTGCCTGCTCGTAACAATCCGCCGGCAAATAACCGTTTTCTGTCAGCACATTCAGTCGGATATATGCGGGAGTGTCGGGGTCAAAAGAGCGAAGCAATGCCACGGCGCTTTCAAAATCCACGGCCTCTTCTTTTTCAGGAACATTCACTAACGGGCGAGGATTCACAATTTCTTTTTCACGGCACTGCGGCACATCGCCATGTTTTTCCATTTCAACCACCGTAACAGTATGTTTAAAAGTTTCATCAAAAGTAATGGGGAGAGGTGTTCCCGAATAACGTACACGGTGTGAGTTTCCTTCAATAAACTGAGGACGGTGAATATGTCCCAAAGCCAAATAATCATAAGCCTTTCCTAATCGGGTCAAATCCACACTATCCATTCCCCCGATATTGACATCATGCCCCAACAAATCGCACCCGGCCACGGTCAGATGCGCCATCATCACAACAGGAAGTTGCTGTTTGTTCATCTTTTGCAATTCCTCACTCAAACCCTCAAAAAAAGCGGACATACGAGATGTCTCCTTAGAAGTGTTTACTGCCGGAAAGTTTTGCTCATAACAATGGGGAACCGCTGCAATAAAACCTTTGTTGGGAATAGCGATGATATGGGCGGCATAATCGGCTGTTTTATCTTCTTTTTGCACCACATTTCCAATCATATACACATGATGCAATGCCCATAAATTCTTATCTATTTCCAAGCGGGCATAACTGTCGTGATTCCCTGCTGTAATCACCATCACCAGTTCCGGATAAGCTTCCGCTATTGCCAATAGCGAATCAACGAACATGGTTTGCACTTCAGAAGAAGGGGCGCTTGTGTGAAAAATATCGCCACTAACAACCAGTGCATCGGGTTGTTCCTCTTTCACAATTTTTGTTAATTGTTGCAGGAAAGACTGTTGCTCTTGGTGTCTGTCAAAGCCATATAGTTTATGCCCCAAATGCCAATCACTAGTATGTATTATTTTCATATTTTTACAAGGAATGATGATAAAATGAATCCAAAATGCAAAGTTACTATTAAAAAAAATACGGTCATCTGTAAAAGTTAAAATTTTCTAATTTGATATTGCTTGTTAGGTGAAAAAAATAGCTTAATTTTGCCGCGTTAATATTTTTTAACATTCAGAATATGGAAGATATTTTACCTCCTTTAAGAAAGAAAAGCAGATTAAGATATCGCGTAGCAGTAATTGGAGGCGGCAGTTGGGCAACCGCTATTGTTAAAATACTCACTCCCAATTTAGAACACATCCATTGGTGGGTACGTGAAGATGACATTGTAGAGGGGATTCAGCAAAATGGGCACAATCCGCGCTACTTAAGTTCCACTTTCATCAACCCAAAAGATGTGAAGATCAGCACTGATTTACGTAAAATTGTCGCCAAATCCGACTATGTCATTATTGTTACTCCTTCTGCTTTTTTGCAAAAAACTTTAGAACCTCTTAAAAAAAGCAAATTAAACCGTAAAAAAATCATCACAGCAGTCAAGGGAATTATTCCGGAGACGATGCAATTAATAACCGACTATTTACGCACTGAATTTGATGTTCCGCTTCACAACATTGCAATCATCAGTGGTCCTTCGCATGCAGAAGAGATTGCTCAAGAGAAGTTCACCTTTCTCACGGCGGCATCCACCAATAACGAATTAGCCGAAGTGGTGGCCAAAATGTTCACCAACCGCTACGTGCGCGCTTCCGTTTCCAATGATATACTCGGTGCCGAATTGGCGGTGGTGATGAAAAACATATACGCCTTAGGAGCAGGCATTTATAGCGGATTGGGCTATGGTGACAACTTCATTGCTGCCTATATTGCGAATAGCGTTAAAGAGATGAAACATTTCGTTGAGCAGCTATACCCTGGAGAGAGAAATTTGGACAACTCCGTATATTTGGGCGACTTGCTCGTTACTTCCTACTCCCGCTATAGCCGCAACCGCATGTTTGGGAATATGATTGGACATGGTTTATCCGTTCGGGTGGCCCAACTCGAAATGAGCATGGTCGCAGAGGGGTACTATGCAGCACGTTGCGTACATGAAATCAATAAGTTACACAATGCCGCCATTCCTATTGCCGAAACCATTTATGGGATTCTTTATGAAGGCAATAACGTCAGTTCGGAAATGAAAAGAATTGCAGAATATTATATTTAAATTATCATACAATGAAAACGCATGTTATTTCAAGCCAGTTTTTAGGCATCGACAAAGTTGAAAAAATCATTCAATCCAAAGCAAAAATATCTTTATCCAAAGAATCTGCAGAGGCAGTGCAAAAATGCCGCAAATATCTGGATGAAAAAATGGAACACAGTGATGTGCCTGTTTATGGTGTAACCACCGGTTTCGGTTCACTTTGCAACACTTCTGTTTCCAAGGAAGATCTTTCAACCTTGCAAAGCAATCTCGTAAAATCTCACGCTTGCGGCATTGGAGAAGAAGTGCCTCAAGAAATCGTCAAATTGATGCTTTTGATGAAAATCCAATCCCTATCATACGGGAATTCCGGCGTACAACTAATCACCATCGAAAGATTGATAGACTTTTTCAACAAAGGAATTTATCCTGTTGTATATCAACAAGGCTCTCTCGGCGCTTCAGGCGATTTGGCCCCATTGGCACACATGTGTCTCCCTCTCATCGGCGAAGGAGAAGTATATTATCGGAACAAAAAATATACAGCAGCAGAAATCAATGAAAAATTCGGATGGAAGCCCATTACACTGCAATCTAAAGAGGGGCTGGCCCTGCTGAACGGAACCCAGTTCATGAGCGCCTATGCCGTTTGGCTGCTTATCAAATCAAAAAAACTTTCATGGTTGGCTGATATTATCGGGGCGATCTCTTTGGAAGCTTTCGATGGGCGAATTGAGCCTTTCAACATGTCGGTTCACTTTGCACGCCCGCACATCGGACAGATTTTAACCGCTACCCACATCAACAATTTGTTGATGGGTTCGGAGATTATCTCCCGTCCCAAGAAACATGTTCAAGACCCCTACTCTTTCCGCTGCATGCCACAAGTTCACGGGGCAACCAAAGATTCTTTAACCCATATAACCAATGTGGTGGAAACGGAAATCAACTCCGTAACGGATAACCCGACGGTATTTCCCGACGAAGACCTGATTATCTCGGCAGGAAACTTCCACGGCCAACCGCTGGCATTGGTACTTGATTTCCTTTCAATGGCCATGTCAGAATTAGGGAACATCTCTGAAAGAAGAATTTATCAATTAATCGCTGGCAAACGTGAACTCCCTTCCTTCTTGGTTAAGAACCCCGGATTGAACTCAGGTTTCATGATTCCACAATATACCGCTGCTTCCATCGTTAACCAAAACAAATCATTAACCATGCCCTGCTCCACCGACTCTATCGAATCTTCCCAAGGACAAGAGGACCATGTCAGCATGGGGGCGAATGCTGCCACAAAAGCCTTCCGCGTAGTAGAAAATGTAGAAAAAATATTGGCTATTGAATTACTCAACGCCGCACAAGCACTTGAATTTCGCCGTCCATTAAAATCTTCTGAATTTATAGAAGATTTTATCGCCCAATATCGCCGCTATGTGCCTTTCGTTGAAAACGACACCATCATGTATAAATTGATGCAAGAATCACGCGAATTTGTCCGTAACGTCAATATTATTATGGAATATTAATGAAAAATTGGGTCATTTTCTGCTTATTTGTCATTCTTTTTTCCTCTTGCAAGAAAGAGGAAAAATTTCCCATTGAACCTCATATCGAGTTCGTTAGTCTGACTAAAATTGATAATGGGACTCCTATTGACAGCAGAGCGACCATGGTTATTCATTTTCAAGACGGAGACGGTGACATCGGTTTAAATGAAGGGGATATCAAACCACCATTTGACACCGCCTCCATCTACCATTATAATTTTTTCATTGATTACTACAAGAAAATCGACGGGGAATTCCAATTAATCCAATTTGAAGGGGTTACTTTCAACCAGCGGATCCCACGCTTGAGCGAAAATGTTCCCGAATCCATTGAAGGCGATATTTCTATCGATTTGGATATCAATAGTTACGACCTCTCCACGCCCTACGACACCATCAAATTCCAATGCTATATTGTTGACAGGGCGCTGCATCACAGCAATACGGTTGAAACAAGCGAATTAATCGTAAGAAAGAGATAAAAAAGCAACGGCGGTCCCCACCGCCGTTGCAAACCATTAACCTTTAATGATACGTAAAGGATTCATTCCTTTTGTTGTTCGACTACTTTTACGCCTCAAAGTTTCAAAATGTTACATTTTTTTTTAAATTTTTTTTCACTTATTTATGGATGACTTTATTTGAAGATATAACGCTACTCATTTCCCCAAAATCTTTCATCCGGAAAACTGCTCCCGTAAATAGAGAAATCACATAATAAAAAAATCAACAAAGCGTTTGATATTTGTTTTTTCAGAAATAAAGAATATATATGCAACAAATTACAAATCAACGTATTGCCTATCTTGATACAATGCGTGTAGTAGCAACATTCGGAGTAATCGCCCTTCATGTTTTCTGCACGGATTATCACTCCACTATAGGGTCATACAATTGGTTTGTCGCTGTAATTGTTGACACTTTGGTACGGTGGAGTGTCCCTTTGTTTGTAATGATTAGTGGGGCTCTCTTTTTGCAACCGTCAAAAGAGGTGTCGTATCGCACATTACTGAAAAAGCAGATTCCGAGATTATTCATCGCTTACGTTTTCTGGGGAATTGTGTATGGGCTCATCATGACCGTGAGATCTAAAATGGGCAGTTGTGATTTTAAATTGGAAGCCGTAATCCCCCACTTTCATCTTTGGTATATTCCGATGTTAATGGGGGTATATATGCTCATTCCCATCTTACGGAAGATTGCGTCTGAAGAAAAGATGACACGAACAGTATTGGGAATTTGGATGGTTTATCTTATCGGATGTTTTTTCGATTTCGACAATATCAGGCAAATGGGCATATTGTTCCAAGCCAATTCAATCGTCGCTTATGCCGGGTATTTTCTATTCGGTTACTATGTAAGTTCCCATGAAATAACGAAAAAGCAGGCCGGCTGGATCTATTTGGTTGGCATATCTGGAGCCATTATTGCTGTTTGTGGAAATATTATCCCTGCATACGCAAAAAAAATCGGCGTGGAAACCTACCTTAATAATTTAGGTCCTCATGTTGTAGCCATGTCTTTGGCATTGTTTACGTTCATCAAACAAATAATGCCAAAAATCGAACGAAAAATAATTGGCTTCGTAGAATATGTGCGCAAAGACTTGTTCGGCATATATCTTACTCACGCGCTATGGTTCATGGTAATCAATATTTCTCCCATTAGAAATTCATGTAACCACCTGATTACCCTTCCGCTGATAACCATCGCCATATTTTTCTTAAGTTTGTACACAACAAAACTCCTCAGGGCTATTCCTGTATTGAGAAAAACAGTAGAATAACGAATCACCCGAAAGCTCATTTCAAGAAGGTCCCAACATAAACTACAGCCAAGGGGTTGACAATCCAATAAAATAAAATAGATTTTCTTTCGAAACCGCTTATATAGGCATAAATACAAGCATTCGCCCATGCCTCACAACTTTTTGTTTTCATCTTCAATCTCGTTTCTTTTTGTATCACTTTTTTGAATATTTTTGCAGCAACAAATTTTAATGAATTTTTTAACAGATATGAAGACTGATTACGAATTAAAGTACAAAGTCGCTGATATTAATTTAGCCGACTGGGGGCACAAAGAAATTGAGGTGTCCGAAAAAGAAATGCCTGGTTTAATGGCACTTAGAGAAAAATATGGTGAAACGAAGCCTTTGAAAGGCGTTAGAATAATG
>JAEEUY010000089.1 GCA_016290715.1 Bacteroidales bacterium | reverse complement strand
TCATTTTTTTTTAAACTTTATGCATTATGAAAAAAATTTTTGTATTCATGTTTGTCATAGCACTCGGGATTGGATTTATGGGGTGCGACAAAGACAGTGGTAGCAGTTATAGCGGCGGATACAACGGCGGTGGCGGATACAACGGCGGTGGCAGTGGCGGCAGTGGCGGAGTTACACCAACGGCCAATTTTCAGTATTCAACCGGAGCAAGTATGACTGTCCGTTTTACCAACTTGTCAAGCAATGCCAACTCATACGAATGGGATTTTGGCGACGGCGGTGTCTCCTACTCTACTTCTCCTACCCATACTTATGTAAGTCGGGGACAAAAATATGTTACGCTCACTGCATACAATGGCAGCAAGTCGGCAGTAGCGTATGCATATATCAATTTATATAGTGTTCTACACCTGAGCAATGTATCTTCCAACCCCTATACTGTCTATTTGGATGGCGTGAATATGGGAACACTTTCAGGAGGATACTATAGTGAACTGGAAGTTAACCCTGGCGTGCACATTGTTCGCGTTGTACAAAACAGTGGTTATGTTTTTTATGCTACCGATGAAACCTATGAGATAACCTGCAATGCAGGATACCGTGTAACGAAAAACTTCCCCGAATCCGATTTGGGGAAGTCAACCACATTAAAGACTGAGAAACTATAATATAAACTTTGTTGAATATTGGAAAGTGTTGCTAACAATCTTGGCAACATTTTTTTTATGAGGAAATGACAAAAATAAAATGAAATTTGGCTAATCAAATTGAAAATATTACTTTTGCAAACTTTTTAATTAGAGAGTGGGGAATGAAATTACGTAAATAATTGATTATGACAGCCTTTACAATATACCTTCTCGTGATGATTGGCATTGCAGCCGTTGTTTTTGTATCACTTTATTTTGTTGATGCAGGGTATGGGATGATGATTTCACCCAAGTGGGGAAAATCCATCAATAACAAACTGGCATGGTTTTTCATGGAATTTCCTATCTTTTTGGCCATGATTATCCTATGGGCATTTTCCCCTCATCGTTTGGAAGTAGTGCCTTTCTTGTTTTTCTTACTTTTTGAAATGCATTACTTGCAACGTTCGCTGATATTTCCATTTTTGATTAAGGGAAAAAGCAAAATGCCATTGGGCATTATGTTCATGGGAATTGCTTTTAACGTACTAAATTCAATGATGCAGGGATGGTGGATTTTCTATGAATCCTTCAGGGTGAATTACACGGTGAACGGCATTGGTTATGGAGATATACAATGGTTAACGACTCCTCAATTTATTATTGGATTATGTATGTTTATTGCCGGCTTTATCATCAATCTTCATTCCGATTATATCATTCGGCATTTGCGCAAGGATCCCAATGATACCCAACACTATTTACCCAAAGAGGGGATGTACCATTATGTTACTTCCGCTAATTATTTGGGAGAATTGGTAGAGTGGTTGGGCTTTGCTATTCTCACGTGGTCGTTGTCGGGATTAGTATTTTTCATTTGGACGTTTGCCAATCTGGTGCCGCGGGCGAATGCTATCTACCATCGTTATCAGACAGAATTTGGCGCAGAGATGAAGAATCTGAAGCTAAAACGCGTTATTCCTTTCATATATTAATATAACTTAAAAAAATCAATATAATGTCAGAATCTAAAATTTTCACCCCTGTTACATTTGGACCACTCACATTGCGTAATCGCACCATTCGTTCTGCAGCCTTTGAAAACATGTGTTATGGCAATAAGCCATCACAAGACTTGTATAACTATCATACGGCTGTAGCCAGAGGTGGGATTGGAATGACCACGATAGCTTATGCTGCTGTTAATCGCAGTGGCTTGTCGTTTGATGGTCAGTTGTATATGTGCGACGAGGTGATTCCTGAATTGAAAAAGTTGACAGATGCCATTCATGCGGAAGGTGCCAAAGCCTCTATTCAGTTAGGGCATTGCGGCAATATGACCCACCGCAGAACGTGCGGGCAGATGCCTGTGGGTGCCAGCGGCGGTTTCAACCTGTACTCCCCTACTTTTTGCCGTACCTTAAAAGAACAAGAAATTTATGATTTGGTGAAAGATTTTGGGAAAGCTGTGCAATTGGCACGCAAAGCAGGCTTCGATGCCGTAGAAATTCACGCGGGACATGGCTACTTGATCAGTCAATTTTTATCACCTTACACCAACCATAGAAAAGATAAATTTGGCGGTTCATTGGACAATCGTATGAATTTCATGCGTTTGGTGATCAGGGAAGTGATGCAAGCGGCAGGAGACGACATAGCCGTTTTTGTAAAAACAAATATGTATGACGGTTTTAAAAGAGGCTTGGGAATTGATGAGTGTATTGAAGTAGCCAAAGAATTAGAAAAATTGGGCGTGCATGCTTTAGTTCTCACGGCAGGATTTGTAAGCAAAGCCCCTATGGCGGTGATGCGCGGAGCCATGCCTTTGAAAACCTTAGCCCATTATATGGATTTTAAAAAGTTCTGGTGGTTGAAATTGGGCTTAGCGATTGGCGGACGCATCGTGATTCCCACAGTGCCTTTCAAAGAAGCCTATTTCTTGGAGGATGCCAAGAAATTCCGCGCAGTTTTAAAATTACCTTTGGTATATGTAGGTGGTTTGATCTCCAAAAGCAAAATGGAAGAGGTTTTGGATGCCGGTTTTGATGGCTTGCAAATGGCACGTGCACTCGTTCACGACACCGACTTTGTGAATAAGTTGGCTGCAGGAGAAGAACGCAGCGGGTGCAAACACTCCAACTATTGCATAGGACGAATGTACACCTTGGAGATGAAATGCCATCATTGTGTGGAAAATCTTCCCAAAAAAATACAAAAAG
>JAEEUY010000088.1 GCA_016290715.1 Bacteroidales bacterium | reverse complement strand
TTTCGGTGTTTCTCTTCTTTCTCGCCTGAACATTGGGCAGAATGTGGTTGTGATGTTTCTCCTTTATTCAGGTTTTGGAGTATGCCAGCAGGTTCTAAAACGTGGTAAAGATTATTTGCAGGAAATGCCACGGAAACGTATT
Organism: Bacteroidales bacterium; assembly: GCA_016290715.1. Taxonomy (GTDB): domain Bacteria; phylum Bacteroidota; class Bacteroidia; order Bacteroidales; family WCHB1-69; genus UBA1756. The sequence goes on along the minus strand of JAEEUY010000088.1, from coordinate 2,092 downwards.
CTGGCAACTCTGCTGAATTTTGATGTGGTGGTACTATGTTTTCTAATATTTTCACTGATAATCCGTAGGCATTATTCATTACGGATGATTCTTTTCTCGCTAGTAGGTTGGGAGAGTCTCGGCAACAGCAACTGGTATATATTTGACATCATCGTTCTTTACATACTCGTTTGGCTGGCACATGTTGCCGTCAAGAACAAATTGTGGCAATGGGGCATGTTTACCGCACTAGTCTTGATATTTGTTATTGCCATGTACCTGACGAGGCCCTTTTGGTGGTGTGATACCATACTTTGCTTCTGGTGTGGATATACCCTGTCTTTTTTCAAGGATAGTTTGCAAAATCTATTAGAGAAACATTGGTGGCATGCGGTTGCACTTTCCATTGTAACTTACATTTTTATCCATGGTTGCCATCGTGTAATTTGCCGTTTTTATTATGCAGGATTTATTTCAAATTGGATGATTCTGCCTTGGCTGTGGATGAATATCAAGCACCTCCTGGTTGCCTTTGGTATAGTTCTTCTTTCAATGAGATTTGGATGCCAAAGCAAGCCATTGGAATGGTGTGGCAAGCATCTTTTCCCAATCTACATATACCAACGACTTCCAATGATGGTCGTTCCTGCATCGTTCATCCAGGCTGAACCTCTTGCCTATTTTGTTTTCTGCCTTGCTATAACGTTTGCCATTGCCAGTTTGTATAGATATTGGCAAATAAAGTTATAGAGATAATTTCAAAACTATTATCGAAATGCGTGCCGATATGAACACATTGGCGTTTGGGTTAACGCCTAATGCTGCATTTGCAAGAAAGATATTTTTAGTTTTCATCGGAAAATAACTAATTTTGAAATTATACGTTTGTAAAATGTTATACATTATATAAATTTCACTTTCTTGATTTATTTGTCTTTTTTTCTTAACATTCAATTATTTTTACAATGCTAGTTTTGCATATAACAGGTAGCTATAGTGCCATTACCACTGGAGGTACTGAAGTTTATATTGATACTTTATCGGATTTTTTACGGCATCAAGGAATTGACAATCGATTTTATGTGCTTTCAAGAACTAAATTTCAAACAAATGAAAACGAGTTGCTATACGAAAAAAATGGAATAAACAATCAAGGATATCTGACCTTCATTGAAAAATTATTTACAAAGGACTGGAAGGTTGATTTTATATTTTTCCATACTATATCTCCAATTGAACAACGTATTGCGGAAATGGCAATACGGAATAATATTCCCTACTATGGCTTTGTTCATACCCAGGCAATGCTAGGATGTCAAGATATAAGGCAACTCACTTTTGGAGCGTCACAATGCTCATATCCTCTTTTGCCTTTTTCTTGCTTATATTGTTATTGTTGTTTAAGAACTCATAAGCAGCCACAGTTGTTATTGCGTTTCTTTAAAAGATTGATAGAACATTTGTTATATTTGATTAATCTCAGGAAAGAAAGTACTTATGATATCATTAGGGAAAAATGTATTATTGGCAAAGCCATGGTCAAAGGGGCAACAAGGGTAATTACATTTTCTTCTCGGCAACAGAGTTTTCTGTTTTCCATAGGATTGCCTCAGGCAAAAGTATTATCCATTCCTCAGGGACTAACTGATGAAGCAATGAAACAATGCCTTTTAAACAGGAATAAGACAAGAACTGGTTGTTTGAAAATTGGCTACGTGGGTCGTCTTGTATATGTAAAAGGTGTTCATTTACTAGTTGACGCTATTCATAGAATTCCCAAAAAAGTTCCACTTGAGTTGCATATCATAGGAAAAATAGACCAAAGTGATTATGTCAAAGGATTGTTAATAAAAGCCCAAAATGATTCAAGGATTATTTTTCATGATGTAATGCCCAATGACAAATTATTAAAAGAATATGGGAAGTTTGATTTAGTATGCATTCCTTCACTTTGTTTTGAAACTGGTCCTTATACACTTCTGGAATCGATGTATTCTGGATGTTTGACTCTATGCTCGGAAAATATAGGCCAACTAGATTTTTTAAAAAAGTTTGGTGGAATGGTCGTTCATGAAAACACCGCATCCGAATGGGGTAATATAATCTCTTATCA
>JAEEUY010000087.1 GCA_016290715.1 Bacteroidales bacterium | reverse complement strand
TGCTTTTGTGGAGGCTACCTTGGCACAAATATACAAAGAGGAACACAACGGCCAACTGCGGGGCGGGCCGTCGTATTATATAGAAAAAGGGTTACGATGCAAGTGGCTGGCAGTAATTTTCGCCCTCTGCTCCATTATTGCCTGCTGTTTATTTCTGCCGCAGGTACAAAGCAACGGCATCGCCATCGCCTTTTCCAATTCCATTGGTATATCGCCTGCCATCATCGGTGGTATCACCGCATTTATCCTCGGCTTGGTCATCATCGGCGGAGTGAATCGCATTGCACGAGTGGCTGAATTGGTAACACCATTCATAGCCATCCTTTACATCCTGCTCTCTATCATCATCCTCATTTGCAATGCCTCTGTTGTGCCCTCCGCTTTCGGAGAGATGCTACGAAGCGCGTTCGGTATGCACGAGGTTTTTGGCGGCATTCTCGGCAGCACGATTGCATGGGGCGTAAAACGCGGCATCTACTCCAACGAAGCCGGACAAGGCACCGGTCCCATTGTAGCAGGAGCTGCCAAAGTATCTCATCCTGTGAAACAAGGATTGGTTCAGGCTTTTTCCGTTTATGTAGATACACTGTTTGTATGCACCGCTACTGCCGTCATGATTCTGGCCACCAAAACTTACAATGTAATTGATAGTACAAGCGGGGCGATATTGTTCCAATCTTCTTACAACCTTGGAGCGCCCGACGTTTCCTACACCTCCACGGCCATTGGAACACTGATTGGAACAGAAACTGCCAATATCGTAGTGGCTATTGCCCTCGCCTTCTTTGCTTTCACAACCATCATGGCCTATTATTACTATGCCGAAACAGGCTTGGTTTACCTTCTGGGAAAAGGCAAAAAAGAACACATCTGCATCTGGATTCTCCGTTTCTGCATTATCGCGGCGGTGTTCTTCGGTTCACTAAAGGAAGCAAAAGCCGCATGGGATATTGGTGACATCGGAGTGGGTGCCATGGCATGGATTAATATCACCGTCATCCTGTTGCTTTCGCCCCAAGCCATGCGTGCCCTCCGCGATTATGAAAAACACCAAAAAGAGGGCAAAGAACCCGTTTTCGACCCCGACAAGTTGGACATTCACGGGGCAGACTTTTGGAAGAGCAAGGAATAAGTTTCCATAGCATAGGATAGCGTAAGATACTTGCATGGTGTCCGTTGCCATCACTGTTCCCATTTTGGCACCAATAAGGTGACCAACGATGGAAAATAATGTATGCAAAGAAAGCGATAATGTCTGACGTTCTATTTCACCTCAATACACATCAATAGAAATAGTATCTAAAAAGTATAAAAACAACATAACATAAAGGATGATGGGAATCAGCATTTTGTCGGCGGAAAGATTGGAATTTCTATAGGGAGAACATAGCGAATGGGGAACTAATGGCTAACATTACTGCAATATTCGCAATTTTTTTTGAATCCATAAGAAATTCTCTGCAAAAAAAGTAAACATAGAAATAAGAAATCCCAAATCTTATTTATCCAATAATGCAATTCTTAATGTTTTTTTTATTAATTTTGCCACCGCTTTTAGAAAAAAAACAATTTAAAATAAGTAATTATGAGAAAAAGTGTAAAACTTTTATTATGTGCAAGTTTGCTTGGTTTAATGATGGCAAGCTGCGGTCTTGGGAAAATGGTTACGCGCTATCCTGAAGTAAACATTAAGTTAGATAATGTTGACTTGGAAAACAAGGGCGGGAAAGTAGCTTATAAAATTGATGGGGTTGTTCCGCCGAAGTATATGAAGAAAAAAGCAACCATGACCATTACACCAACCATCGAATATCAAGGGCAAAAAATCGCTTTAGCGCCTATTGAACTGCAAGGACAAAAAGCCAAAGCCAAAGGAACTGTAATCCCATTTAAAACTGGCGGGAAATTCAGTGGCACAGGCTCTTTCGATTTCAAAGAAGGTTATGAAGAAGCTAATTTCCTCGTAGGTGGTCAAGCTGATTTGAAGAAAAAATCGCACACTTTCGATGACAGATTGTTGTGTGAAGGGATTGCCAATTCGGCAGCCTTGATGGATATCAACCCTGAATTGGGCGACAAAGCCGGCAATGGTACCACCCTCATCTATGGTGAACATGGCTACAAAGCAGAATTTTTAACCAGTACTTCTGTACTTTATTTTGCTTTAAATAGCGGTAATTTGGATATGAATTTGAAATTAAACAAATCAGACGCTGCAAAAAAAGCGGTTGCTGATTTCGGAAAATTCATGAAAGAAGGTCGCGTTATCGACAAGATTGTCATCACAGGCTGGGCATCTCCAGAAGGAGAAGAATCATTAAACCAAGGGCTCTCTGAAAAGCGTGCTGCCGAAGGTAAAAAATGGTTTGACAATGAATTCGACAAATATCTGAGACAATATGCAAAAGAAAATAAAATCAAATACAAAGACTTGAAAAAGCCTGAAATCGTATTTGATGTTACTTCTCCAGGGGAAGATTGGACAGGATTTGAAAAAGATCTGGCCGCTTCCAATATTGCAGAAAAAAATCAGATTTTGAACGTGGTACGCGCACAATCAACCAGTGCTGCCAAGGAACAAAAAATCCGTGAAATGACCGATATCTACAACGAAATTGCAGATATTATTCTACCTCCTCTCCGCCGTGTGGAAGTTTCGATGGTTTGCAATAAAAATATGTTCAACGACGAACAAATTGCCGAATTTGCCAAAACCAATCCCGACACTCTCTCTCTGAATGAAAGATTGTATGCCGCTTCCATGGAAAAAGACTTGACCAAAAAGCAAGCAATCTATGCAGCGATTGTAGCTGATGAAAATGTGGAAAGCGATTGGCGCAGCTACAATAACCTGGCAATTCTTCAAATCAACAACTATATTGCAGAAGGCAATCATGCTGACTTGGAAAGCGGTATGAAGAATTTGGAAAAAGCCGCTGCTATTTCACCTAATAATGGCATTATTTTAAACAACACGGCCATTGCCCAATTCCTTTCCGGCGATGTGGATGCTGCCATGCAAAATTTCGCAGCTGCTGAAAAAGCTTCTGTTTATCCTGTGGAACAAGATTACAATCTTGCTATGAACCAAATCAGAAGCGGTAACTATGAAGGCGCTGCCAAAGCCATGAATAACAAGACTTGTGATTACAATATGGCATTGGTTCAAATGTTGCAAAAAGATTATCCTGCTGCACAAAACACTTTGAATTGCATCGCTCAAAAAGATGCTAAAACTTACTATCTGCAAGCCGTTTTAGCAGCAAGAATGAAGAATGAAAGCAGCGTTTATAGCAATTTGACGGAATGTGTGAAATTGAATTCAGCTTACAAGGCAAAAGCTAAAAAAGATGCCGAATTTAAAAAGTACAAAAAAGAAGCTGCCTTTAAAGCAATTGTTGAATAGTTATCAATAATAGTAAAAGCTAAAATAACGGGATAAAAAATTATCCCGTTATTTTTTTATCTTCTTCTGACATTATGCTACCCCATGAAAATGGCCACAGCAACATCCCAAACTTTTAGTTGATGGCAGCCTTCAGAAATTCCTCCACTTTTTTATAGGCAAAATGATACGAAGCTTTCAATGCCCCTACGGAAGTATTTAATATTTTGGACATCTCTTCGTAAGGAAGTTCATCATAGTATCTCATTGTAAAAGCAATCCGTTGTTTTTCTGGAAGTTTTAAAATCGCTTCATTAATCAACTGCTCTATCCTACTGGAGGAAAAAAAGCGTTCTTCGGCGGCTACATTCAGCAAATGATCGGTATATTTGTCATCCGTAAAAAACGTTGTTTTTTTCTTTTTCTCTATAAAATACAGCGATTCATTGATGCAAATGCGCGTAATCCACGTTTTTAATGAGGATTCGCTCCTGAAATTATCCAAATGCCGCCAAATTTTGATAAAAACATTCTGGGTTACATCGTTGGCATCCTCATGTAAATAAACATATTTGCGGACGGCATGATATACCACTTGTTGATATTTCTCTATCAACATTTTAAAAGCCTTTTCCTTTGTTTTCTCTTCGTGGAAAAGGGAGAGGATATATGCGTCGTCGGGATGCGCCATTGGGTGTTTATTTTCTGCCCAAAACTTTTTGAACAGCCTTCATAATATGCGGTTTGTCCAATCCGAATTTGGTCATCAGTTCATCGGGTTTCCCGCTCTCACCAAAATGGTCGTCCACTGCCACCATTTCAACAGGGGCAGGCAATTTCCGCGCGAGCAGCTGGCAAATGCTGTCCCCCATTCCTCCGTTCATAAAATGCTCTTCGGCCGTTACCACGCAGCGTGTTTTCGCCACACTCCGCAAAATGGCCTCTTCATCCAACGGCTTAATTGTCGTCAAATCAATCACTTCTACACTAATTCCTTTTTGAGAGAGTTCGTAAGCAGCTTCTAATGCAGGATATACCAAATGACCGGTAGCAATCACCGTAACATCACTCCCTTCTTCCATCAACAACGCTTTTCCTATCTCAAAAGGTTGGTTTTCGGGGGTAAAATTGGGCACTGCAGGGCGACCGAAACGAAGGTAAACCGGGCCGACATATTCGGCGGCGGCTATCGTTGCCATTTTCGTCTGATTATAGTCGCACGGATTAATAACCACCATATTGGGCAACATCTTCATTAAGCCAATATCCTCCATCATTTGGTGGGTAGCCCCATCTTCACCCACAGTGATTCCTGCGTGGGAAGCGGCAATCTTCACATTCAGATTGGAGTAGGCCGCCGTCATACGCACTTGATCATAAACACGTCCTGAAACAAATCCTGCAAACGCACCTGCAAACGGAATCTTTCCACTCAGCGCCAACCCTGCAGAAATTCCTATCATGTTGGCTTCCGCTATCCCTGTTTGAATAAACCGGTCGGGAAATTCTTTGATAAAATCTCCCATTTTTAAACTTCCGATAACATCTGCACACAAGGCAAAAACATTCGGATTGCGCCTCCCAGCCTCCAATAAACCAGCCCCAAATCCCGAACGCGTATCTTTAAAATCTGTACATTCCATGGATTTCATAATGTCTATTTTTTAGTGCGGCAAAGTTACAATTTTTTTCTTTTGAGGCATATAATCGGGCTTTTTGCAATGAAGTTAAATTTGAAAAATTAACGTATCTTTGCAAACTAATTTTATAATGGCATGCGTTTCGCGAAAAAATTTCTCGAAATTTGGAAAAAGTTAAGGAAAAACTGGAAAATAAAGTATCATTTGATCCTATGGAATGATAACACTCAACACCAGAGTTTTTCTTTAAAACTTAGTCCACGTAACGTCTTCGTTGTAGTAACCACTTCTACAATTATACTTATCGTATTGGTGGCCATGCTTATCGCTTTCACCCCACTGCGTGTGTACGTTCCCGGATACACCAACCCTGACGAATACAAAAAATATCGCGAAATGGCACATCAGATTGATTCTGTAGAATTGTTATTGGCTCAAAACCAACAGTATATAGATAATTTCCGCAGAATTTTGAATAATGAAGTGATGCCCGACGAAATGCAAGAATCGCAAGAAGCACCCACTACCTTACAAAATGATGAAATGGATGCCTCTTATCATTCTGAAACAGAATTAGCGTTAAGAAAAGAAGCGGCCACCCTGTTGCAAACATTGAGCACCCGCGACGAGAATACCGATGTAACTATCAAGAAAAAAGCTAATTTGCAACATCTCTCTTTCCGTATTCCTGTAGATGGCACATTGATTTCTTCCTATGATTTTTCCCAAAAAAAATATGGTATAGATATCGCCAATAAAAAAAATACACTCATCGTCAGTGTCGCTGACGGCATCGTGATTTACTCGGGATTAGACGTATATTGGGGAAATGTGATTCTGATACAGCACCACGATAATGTTGTCTCGGTGTATGCACACAACCAAGAGCTGTTGAAACAAAAGGGGAACCATGTTTTAGCAGGAGAACCTATCGCTACCATGGGGGCAAGTAATGAGAAGAAAGCCTTCCTGCATTTCGAACTTTGGCATAATGGCTTCTCACTCAATCCTATCGACTATTTAAGCGTACAATAATAATTTATATATGGAAAACGATTATTCAAAAATTTGTGATTTACTGATTGAAAAAGGGGAACTTAAGCAAAAAATT
>JAEEUY010000086.1 GCA_016290715.1 Bacteroidales bacterium | reverse complement strand
GGGTTAGATATGGCCAGCCCCATCACCGGCAGGGCTACTTATTCGCAATGGGGAGGATTGAATCGTGTTTTCAGATGGCCTGAAAATGTGCTCAACACGGCTGCCTCCTCCTTCACTTTCGGCAATTTAGGAGGTGCCACCAATTATAATGTCAGAGCATCCTCCTACCGGAAACAAATACACGTTAATTACGCGTTAACCAACAGAAATTATAACAACCGTATCATGCTGACCTATGCCACAGGGTTGATGAAAAATGGATGGGCATTTGCCGCCTCCGCTTCCACCCGCTTCGGCACCGCATTGAGTTTCGTTGACGGAACCAGCTATAATGCATACGGTTATTTTCTCTCCGCAGAAAAACAATTCAATAAAAAACATGCTTTGAATTTAGCGGTTTGGGGCGCTCCTTCCAAACGCGGCATGCAAGGGAATTCCACCCAAGAAGTTTACGACCTGACCAACGACCATTATTACAACTCTAATTGGGGATGGTACGATGGCAAAAAACGAAACTCCCGCGTTAGAACCGTTCACGAACCCGTTATCTTATTGTCGCATTTCTTCACGCCTGAAGACAACAAATATCAGATTACCACAACCTTAGGAACTTCTTTTGGTAAAAATAGCACCACTTCATTGAACTGGAACGACGTTCCCGATCCACGTCCCGACTACTATAGAAATCTTCCCAGCTATTTCAAAGATGATGAAATGCTCTTTAACTACTATACTAACGCTTGGCTGACCGACGAATCTTTCCGCCAAATCAACTGGGATAAGATGTACGAAGTGAACCAATTAGCGGCAGCACAAGGCAAACAAGCCCAATATATCGTTGAAAATAAAGTTTATACGCATATTAATGTAGCTGGAAACAGCAATATTGTAGCCAATATCAGCAATCATATCAAACTGAGCGGGGGTATTGAAATTCGCGGCTTCCGCCAAAGAAACTACAAAACCATTAACGACCTGTTAGGCGGGGCCTATTGGCTGAATGAAGACAAATATGCAGAAGGTGAATCCCCTGAAAATCCTAATGTTCTTTATAACGACTTGGACAATATTGGCAAACACCTCGGCGTAGGAGACAAATTCGGGTACGACTACACTTACAATACTTTTAAGCAAAAAATCTGGGCTACCGCACAATTCTCCTATAATCACGTTGATTTTCATATAGGATTGAGCGGATCCGCAACCGAACTTTGGCGTAACAGTTTTATGAAAAACGGCCGCTATCTGGATGAATCATACGGCAAATCTGAAACCAAAGTATTCCCCGATTATGGCATTAAAGCGGGGGCAACGTTTAAGATCAATGGCCGCAACTACATCGTCCTGAACTCCATGTTCATGACCCAAGCTCCGACTGTCTTAAATGCATTTATCAGCCCCTCCACTCGCAATACTTATGCCAGCGACCTCAAGAGTGAAAAAGATTTCAGTGCCGACCTTTCCTACATCTTAAGATATCCTATTATCAAAATGAGATTAACGGCTTATTATGCCCGCTTTGCCGACATAACCAATTTATATAGTTTCTACCATGATGATTATGGCAGTTTTGTTAACTACTCCATGACAGGAATTGGCAAAGAGAACATGGGAGTGGAATTGGGATTGGAGGTTAAATTAGGCTCTATGTTCAGCATTGTTCTTGCCGGAAACTATGGCGACTACACCTATTGCACACGTCCTAATGTAACCATGAGTGCTGACAACGGTTATGATTTGCTCGGCGATGGCAAAACAGAGTATACCGAACAGGTATATTGGAAAAACTTTCATGTGGCCGGCACCCCGCAAGTGGCAGGAACTATCGGCTTGAAATTCAACCACAAATATTGGTACGTAAATATCAATGCCAATTATTTCGACAAAATATATTGCGACTTGAATCCTGAAAGAAGAACCAGTGAGGCTCGAGGAACCATGGAAGTTACCGATCCCCTCTACCAAGCCATGGTTGCCCAAGAACGCCTGAAAGGCCAATTCACTTTGGATGTTTCATTAAGCAAATCATGGAAAATCAAACGCAATACCATCGGCTTTAATCTTAGTGTAACCAATGTTACCAACAATAAAAACCTGATTACTACCGCACGGGAACAACGCCGTTTCGATTATAACAATTACGACGTGAACAAATTCCCGCCTAAATACTACTATGCTTTCGGCACTACCTTCTATTTCGGAATTAATTATACTTTTAACTAATAGTGAAAATCCAATACTATGAATACAATAATCAATAAAATCAAAAGCATCTGCCTGTTAGCGATTCTTATTTTCACTATGGGTGGTTGCGATAAAGAGTTAGATGTTGCCCCCATTCTTTCCTACGATGGTCAGGCCAACACAACAATTGCAGAATTGATAGCCATGCATAACATGGGGGATAGCGACAGTTCCACTCCCATCACAGACGACATCGTGATTGAAGGGACCATCATCTCCAGCGACCAGCAAGGGAACTGCTACAAATACATCACCATTCAAGATGCAACCGGCGGTATCCAAATTAAAATTGACGATTCCAAATTGTATCCCAAATACAAAATCGGGCAACATGTATTTGTTGAGTGCAAGGGATTGGATTTGGGCGATTACAGAAAAAATCCCCAATTAGGTTGGTGGGTTGATGGATCCATGTCGGGCATCGCCAGCAAGAAAGAGGATATGTTTATTCATAGAGACGGTGCTGTGGGCGCAGAGCCTGCACCGATTGTCATCAACTCAGCACACGATATTCCATACGACGGCAGTTATTGCAACCGTTTGGTTATCCTCAAAAACTGCTATTTTGAAAACCGTGGGGTTAATCCCTATTCTGCCACGAATTCTTCTACCAGTGAAAACATTATTTTCAGTGATGGCAGCAAAATTGTGATGAGAACCAGCAACTACGCAAAATTCGCCTCTGAAATTCTGCCTAACGGCACAGGCGATATCACAGGAATTCTTACAGTTTATACCACCTATCAAACCACCTATCAATTAACAATCCGTTCAACAGCAGACGTTCGCATGTCGCACGAAGAAACCATTCATGAAGTGGATTTCAACAACAATCCATTGGAAAATGGATGGCAGGTGGTGAATAGAACAGGAGAAACGGGATGGACCTACCGCAACTTCCAAGGACAGAAAATGCTGACCATCGACAATGAAGATGAGGAAACCGATAGCTGGCTGGTATCCCCTGCATTCAACCAATTCAGCAATTATGACAATCTTTTGTTCTATTTCGACCATAAAGTAAATAATGATTATTCAACAGGTAATTTAAATTTCTATTATTCAACTACATATACTGGAGGACAAATTATTCCAGATGATTGGACTCGGGTCCAGATTTCTCATTTCTCCACCTCTCGCATGACAACTTTCCTGTCCATCCCCAGAGAAGCATATACCAACCCCAATTTCAGACTTGCTTTCCAATATGCTGAAACCAATAACAGTTGGGTGCTTTATAGTATGAAATTTAACGCCAATGTTCCACAATAAAATGTATCATGATGAAAAAAATAGTCTTATCCTTTTGCATTTTAGGGTTACTCTTTTCCTTTAATTCTTGTAAAAACAAATGGGAAGAACCTGAGTTTGTTATTCCTCGATATACCGGACCTGAAGCCAACAAAACAATCCAAGATATTATAGATGTATATGACAATGCACAAAAAATGGATTCCATTTGTAGCTCTTCGGAAACCTTTATTGTGAAAGCAGTGGTGGTTAGTTCCGATGAGGGAGGGAACTTCTACAAATCCATGGTTGTGCAAGATGAAACCGCAGCCATTCAAATTCAAATCAACAAAACAGGCCTGTTTAACTATTATCCTGTCGGACAAACTATCTATATTGACTGTCGTGGATTGGTAGTTGGAAACAACCGTGGCGTTTATCAGATTGGCTGGATATATCAAGGCTCTGTTGGCAGAATTGACGGCGATTTTTTGGATAATTATTTCCATAAAGATGGCCTTCCTATTGACATATCTCCTATGATTACAACCATCAATTCTCCTGCCGACCTCAATCAAGCTAACGTCAACAAATTGGTTACCATTACCAATTGCGAGTTTGCCCCTGAAGCGGTAGGACAAGTTTGGGCTTCTCAGGATTACACTACCAATCGTGCTGTCGCCTACGTTAATGGGATTGCGACCGATGCAAGTTCGCCGCTTGTGGTAAGAACTTCCAATTATGCCAACTTTATCAATTACCGCGTCCCTTCCGGATACGGGAATATTACAGGAATCCTTTCCGTTTATCAAAGCGGGCAAACCAGTACCTATCAATTAATGTTACGCACCAAAGAGGATGTGGGTGAATTTGGCATCTTAACCGATGTTTATCCTATTTCCTTTGATGCAAATTCTTTCACTACCGGCGGCTGGGCATCTATTGACAATGACGAGGACGGCAACTCCTCTTGGGGCATTGCCACCTACCAGAATTTCAAGTTCATGAATCACGAACGCATGACGGAGGCTTGTGATGACTGGCTCGTTTCCCCTGAAATTCCGATTTCTGTTGTGGAAAAAAGCACTCTATATATTGAGCATTTCAATAATTTAACAGGCTCTACAGAAGAAAGTTACAAGCTTTATTATTGCACCAACTACAACGGAACCATTAATGAAAACGATTGGCACGAATTGCCTATCACCAATTATCCTTCGGAATTTGGTCTGTCCAATGCCATTTCCATAGAAAATATCCATCAGAATTTCCGTTTGGCTTTCCGTTATCACAATACGGAGGGGATTACTTCCCAATGGGGTATTAAATCTATCAGATTCAACAAACTAATTCAACAATAACAAAAAAAATAATACAGTGATATTCAATACGATAGAGGAAGCGATTGAAGATTTTAGAGCAGGAAAATTCTTAATCGTAGTAGATGATGAAGATCGGGAAAATGAAGGTGATTTTATTATTGCCGCTGAGAAGATAACCCCCGAAAAAGTTAATTTTATGATGAGTTATGGGCGCGGTGTTTTATGTGCGCCCATGAGTGGCGAGCGCTGTGAAGCCCTGAAATTGGATATGCAGGTAGCTCACAACACCTCCGTTCACGGGACTCCTTTTACTGTTACTGTTGATTTATTGGGACACGGCTGCACGACGGGCGTTTCCATGTATGATCGTTCGCAAACCATCAAAGCGTTATCCCAACCCGATAGCACCCCCGAAATGTTTGGACGACCGGGGCATGTCAACCCTCTTCGCGCCAGAGACGGCGGTGTACTGATACGCGCCGGTCATACCGAGGCCACTGTTGACATGACAAAACTTGCTGGTTTGCAACCTGTTGGTGCCTTAATCGAAGTCATCAACCCCGATGGAACCATGGCCCGACTTCCCCAGCTGCTTAAGATTGCAGAAGAACATCATATCAAAATCATCTCCATACAGGACCTCATTGCCTATCGTGTAAAAAAAGAGACCTTGATTCGCAAAGAAGAAGAGGTTACTCTCCCTACACAATGGGGAACGTTTAAACTGATAGCATATACCCAACTTAATAACGGCAACACCCATTTGGTGCTCAAAAAAGGGGAATGGGAAAAAGACGAGGCCATTATGGTACGCGTCCATTCATCGTGTGCAACCGGCGATATTTTCGGCTCTTGCAAATGCGATTGTGGTGCCCAACTCCACTACGCTATGCAAATGGTGGAAAAAGCAGGCAAAGGAATGGTTCTCTATATGAGTCAGGAAGGTCGTGGTATCGGCTTGGTGAACAAATTGAGAGCATACCATCTTCAAGAATTGGGACGCGACACCGTTGAAGCCAATCTGGAATTGGGCTTCCGTGCCGATGAGCGTGATTATGGCATCGGAGCACAAATACTTCGCGACCAAAACGCGACTAAAATAAAACTTATCACCAATAATCCCACTAAACGCGCAGGTCTTCTCGGACACGGGATTGAAGTCGTTGACACCATTCCTATCATCATCCAACCCAATAAGGACAATATCTTCTATCTCAAAACAAAACAAGAAAAAATGGGGCACAACCTTCATTTGAAATTGTCTGAATGAAAAAAATAGTCCTATCACTTCTCGCCATCACGTTAACATTTTTCGCATGCGACCAACCACGTCCCGAAAACATTAGCGGTATGGCTATCGGCACATATTATAATATCACATACATTGGAACACCCAATTCCCAATTAAAAACAGGCGTTGACTCTATTTTTAAAGAAATCACATATCTATTTTCTGTTTTTGACACCACTTCCATCATCTCACAAGTCAACAGGAACGAGTCGCCCACCCTCCCCCCAGAATTTATCACGCTTTTTCAGAAAGCCAAAATAATCAACGGACTAACAGAAGGTGCTTTTGAGCCTACTATCTACCCTCTCATTAACCTATGGGGATTTGGCAACGACCAACCCAACCAACTTCCCACTACTATCCAGATTGATTCCGTAAAAGAGTGGGTTGGAATGGACAAATTGTCTATAGAAAATAGGCAAATCCAAAAGAAAGACCCTCGTGTACAATTAGATTTCAATGCGATTGCCAAAGGATATGCGGCAGATCAGATTGCAGCGTATTTAAGCAGTCAGGGATATCAAAATTTTGTGGTGGAAGTGGGTGGAGAAGTTATCTGCAGAGGAAACAAAGGCCGACGGCAGCCGTGGCGTGTCGGGATACAAGTTCCTACCGACACAAAAAACGGAACCATTGAAAGCGACTACACCTT
>JAEEUY010000085.1 GCA_016290715.1 Bacteroidales bacterium | reverse complement strand
TATTGTTAATTTATCATTGACTGTTTTGGCTAATTCCAATACCGATATTTATGATACGGCATGTGTTTCCTATACTTGGGATTTGAATGGTGAGGTTTATGAGGAAAGTACCGAGGCAACGGTGGTCTTGACGAACGCTGTCGGTTGCGATAGCACGGTAGTATTGCACCTCACAATTCTTCAACCGGTAAGCCAATCCATCAGCGATGAGGCTTGTGAAACCTATACTTGGAATGATGAAACTTATCAGGAATCAGGTGAATATACGCAAACCTTTACCGCTGCCAATGGTTGCGATAGTGTCGTTACACTTGCTTTGACTATTTATCAACCTGTGATTCAATTAATTAGTGAGACAGCTTGTGAAACATATACATGGAATGAGGAAACCTACAATGAATCAGGTGAATATACGCAATTCTTCACTACAGTAAACGGTTGCGATAGTACGGTTACGTTAACCCTGACAATTGATGAAATGCCAGAAATTGAAATTACGGGAAATATGGAAATAGAAGCTGGCGAATCTACCATCTTGTCGGTTGATGAAAACGACAGTTGGATCTACCTGTGGAGTACCGGTGAAACAGCTGCTGAAATTTCTGTTGCTCCTAGAGAAACTACGGAATATAGCGTAACAGTGGCTAACGGCGCTTGTGAAACTACCGCTACCGCTACCGTAATTGTATCGGTGGGTATTCAAGAACATAATGCAGGCAGCACCCAAGTTTATCCAAATCCTGCTGATCAATATTGTATGATTCAAGCCCCGAATATGCAAACGATCCATATTTACAATATGAATGGACAAAAGGTGGTTTCGTTCGCAGTGGCGCAAGATAGTTATCGTCTGGAAACGGAAACATTTGCACCGGGTACTTATTTCGTACAAATCATTACGAATGACAATCAAGTGATGATGAAGAAATTGGTGGTAAAACACTAATTTCATGAAAGATCATCCAACTCTTTCCATCGCTGCAATTCTGAATGGGTTGCAGCGATTTTTTTTGCTCCTTTTTTCGTATTTTTGTCGCTCTAAAGAAAAACAATAGCTATGGAATCTATTCGACATATTTTCAAAATAGGACGCGGTCCTTCAAGTTCCCATACAATGGGACCTGCTAAGGCTGCTATTCAATTTAAAGCACTTGTTCCCAGTGCTGTGCGATATGAAGTTACGCTTTATGGAAGTTTGGCGGCAACAGGTAAAGGGCACATGACCGATACAGCTATCTTGGACGAGTTGGCGGGGACCCCTGCGGATATTATATGGAAAGCGGATGAATTTCTTCCCGAACACCCTAATGGTATGGAGTTCGTCGCTTTTGACGCAAGTGACAAAGAGTTATGTCGCAAACGCTATTTTAGTGTTGGCGGTGGTGATATTTCAGAAACGGGCAAGAGGGAAGATGATGTGGCAGTTTATCCATTATCTACGATGAATGACATTCTTGGATATATTGGGAACCGCAAGCTGTGGGAATATGTGGCGGAATGTGAAGACGAACATATTTGGGAGTATTTGGAAACAGTATGGCGGGCGATGCAATTAAGCATTCGCAATGGGTTGGAACACGAAAGCACCTTGCCCGGTGCATTGCAACTCCCGAGGAAAGCCTCTACGATGTACTCGAAGGTGCAAGCGATGAATGCTTCTTTACAGCATCGCTATTCTCCCCCCGTTTATGCCTTCGCCGTGGCGGAGGAGAATGCCAGCGGACAAACGATTGTTACAGCACCCACTTGTGGCTCTTGTGGAGTCCTGCCTTCCGTCCTCTATACCTATTATCAGCAATATGAGCGCAACGACAAAAAAATTCTGCATGCATTGGCTACCGCCGGTCTCATCGGAAACCTTATCAAGTATAACGCATCTATCAGCGGGGCAGAGGTGGGTTGCCAAGGCGAGGTGGGCTCTGCATGTGCCATGGCTGCAGGGGCTTGCTGTCAGCTGATGGGTGGCTCTTCTTACCAAGTGGAATACGCTGCTGAAATGGGACTCGAACACCATCTGGGACTTACTTGCGATCCCATCTGTGGATTAGTGCAAGTACCTTGTATTGAAAGAAATGCCTTCGCTTCGGTGAGAGCTATTGATGCCGCCATGTTCGCCCTTATCTCCGATGGCAAGCACCTCGTAAGCTTTGATCAGGTGGTGCGGGTGATGAAAGCAACCGGTCATGACCTTCCCTCACTCTATAAAGAGACATCCATGGGCGGATTGGCGTTGTGAAAACACATTCCTCCTTTAACTAAAATAGTATCTTTGCCGTTGGATTCGGTTTTATCAATTCATACAGAACAATCAAAAAAAAGCCTATGTTTTATCAGATCAATTTTGTGGAAATTTTCAGTTCCTTTATTGTGATGTTTGCCATCATTGATATTCTGGGGTCGATACCGATTTTTATGGGTATCAGGGAGAAGAATCAGGATATCAAGGCAGCACAAGCTTGTCTGACGGCGTTGGGTTTGTTTCTGCTCTTTTTCTTTGCCGGCGATGCCCTTTTCCGGCTCTTTGGCATTGATTCTGCCTCTTTTGCCGTGGCGGGTGCCTTCGTGCTGTTCATCCTTGCCGTGGAGATGGTCTTGGGACGCGATATTATCAAGAATGAGCCAAATAGCGGCGGCGCAAGCATCGTTCCTGTCGCCTTCCCTCTCATTGCCGGGCCGGGTGCTATTACTGCGTTGCTCTCCCTTCGCGCCGATTACGCCGTTATCAACATCTTGTTGGGTTTGATGCTGAACATCATTCTTGATTATATTGTCATCCGTTATTTGGACAAAATACAAAAGATATTAGGGGCTAACTTGATTTTTATCATCCGGAAATTCTTTGGGGTTATTCTGTTAGCAATGGCTATCAATATGTTTGTCAACAATATTTTAGTCATCATACATCAGGTGCCAAGGTAAATGAATGATTAAAATGGTAAGGGCAAGAAATTTTTATGACAAGAAAGATTACTTTTTTGTAAGTTTGCAGTTCGAATCTATAATTAAAACCAAATGTATATGAAAAAGTTATTTACCTTTTTGCTGGCAGTTATTTTCAGTTTTTCTATTAATGCACAAACTACCAAAACCATGATGTGGGGAGGAGTTGAACGCGAATATCTAGAATATGTTCCCTCAAGTTATCAGGCGGGAACTCCGGCACCAGTGTTGTTCGTTTTCCATGGGTTGGGGGATGATATGAACAATATGTTTAATGGGACAGGCTTTAAGGCGATTGCCAATGCCCATGGCTGGATTGTGATAACGCCACAAGCGCTGCCTGCAACCATCGCTTCTATGTCAATAGGTACTGCATGGAATTCGGGAGTGAGTGCTACCTTATATAGTAATACTTTTATTATCAATGAAGATGTGGATGATGCAGGTTTTGTAATGGCTATTCTGGATGATCTTATCCAAAATTATAATGTTGACCAGTCGAATGTTTTCTGTACGGGCTTCTCTATGGGTGGCTTTATGTCGAATCGTATGGCTATAGAATATGGCAACCGTATCAAAGCAATTGCATCGGTAAGTGGCACCATTGGCAATGAACTTATTTCAGCACAGAATACGGGGCATGTCAGCGCAATGCATATCCATGGCACTGCCGACCAAATGGTAAAGTACGCTAATGCGGAATTCACTGTTTATAACAATCTTTCAGTTAGCATAGGACTGGGTGCAGAGGCAACGGTCGATTATTGGAGAAACTATAACCAATGTTCAGCCACGCCTACTCATACCACTTATCCTGATAATGTTGACGATGGTATGACGTTTGAGAAATTTTTATACGAAAATGGTGAAAATGGGACCAAAACGGCATTTATTAAAGTAACGGGTGGCGATCACTATTGGTATTATACTCCTGCCAACGATATTGACTATGCCACCGAAATCTATAACTTTTTCGCTTCCTGTATGGAGCCGGTCGGTATTAACGAATCTGCTGTGTCTTCTGTGAATGTATATCCGAACCCTACCAAGGATTTTGTTCACATTTCTGGTAAAAATATTAGTAATATTCAGATTTATAATACTTTGGGACAACTGATGATGACCACTACTTCTACTGATATTTCTGTCGGCGATTGGAGTGATGGGGTATATACCATTAATGTTGTTCTCACCGACGGCCGTCTCTTTACTCGCAAGATGATTAAGAAGTAATGGCTTAAAAATTGAAGAGATTTTGGATTAATAAAATGTCTTGTTTTCAAATTTTGTAATGAGAGGGGATTTTTATACCTGTTTGAAAATAGAGATATGATTAGTTTTTTATATTAAAAAAAAAGCGGATGGAATTATCAAAGGAAAAAGGGAATAGGAAACCATCGTGGGACGAATACTTTATGGAAATCGCGAATACCGTTAGCAAGCGAGCTACCTGCGATCGGGGGAAAAGTGGTTGTGTGATAGTTAGAGACAAGCAAATACTTGTTACAGGATATGTGGGTGCTCCACGGGGGCTTCCTCATTGTGATGATGTGGGACACCAACTTCAGAAACTCGTTCATGAAGATGGAAGCGTTACCACACATTGTGTCAGAACGGTTCATGCAGAACAAAATGCCATCTGTCAAGCGGCAAAATTAGGCATATCCTTAAACCATTCTACGTTATATTGCCGGATGACTCCTTGTCGGGTATGTGCCATGATGATTATCAATTGCGGAATAGAAAGAGTGGTTTGTGAAAAGAAATATCATGCCGCCCAAGAATCTGAGCAAATGTTTCAAGAGGCAGGCATTCAATTAGAATATTTTTCAGAGGAAATTGTACAGTATAGTCAACAATGATCCATTCTTGAAAAATATCATTGTTGTCCGCCAAATTATGGCCTTGATGAAAAAAACGTTAAAAAAAATGATGGAATAAAGCGTTAAGAAGTTTACACTGTTTGAGCGCATTGAAATAAAGGGGTTCATTGCTGCAAGCCTATTATTAAAAACGATTTTGGTTAAAAAGAACAGTGCGAGTTTTGTAAACTTTAGCCTTATGAAGTCATTTTTTAGTTTTTTTCAGCACAGCCTTGACTTTTTCTTTTGCTTCTTTTCCTTTTGCGTCAAGGTAAAAGAAAAGAAGAACAAATGAAAATAGGTGGCTTCGACAAGCTCAGCCACCTACACCAAGCCTATATCTTACAATTAATCTGTAAATATTTTAATCGCAGTATATTACTTAGAAGTACAAAACTTTTAGCGGACAGCAATAAATTTCTTTTAATTCTTTCTGGATAGAAGCTTGCCTATTCTGTTCTTGCCGTTTAATTCCATTACGGCTAAAATTCCGAAAGCGATAGCAACGGTAACTTTCAAAGCCACAAATCCTGTTTGCAAGGCAGCGGAGAGCTGGTCGGAGACAATGTTGTAGCTGGTCCAGAAGATGCCGGCACCCGGAACCAAGGGGAAAATTCCGCAAATGAGGAAAACGATGGTGGGACATTTGCGTATGATGGATTGCAGGAGGGCGGTAAAAGCCACTAATGCTGTGGCAAAAAATACGACAACGGCGGAGGGTAGGGCAGTATAGCGTATGAGAACGAGATAGAGCAGCCATCCCATCATTCCGCAGAAACCGCAATCCACATAATTTTTATGAGGCGCGCCGAAGAGTACGGCGAAAGCCATGGTTCCCACAAAAGCCGCTATAAGTTGAATGGGCATGCTGTAAGTTTCTGAAGCAGCTGTTAGTGCTTCTAACAGCTGCAATTTCCCATAGATTCCCGCATCGATAATAAAGGCTAACGCTACCCCTAAGGCAATGCAGAAAAAAATAAGCATGGCATCTAAAAGTCGGGTGATGCCTGCAATATAATCTTCGTTGGCCATGTCGCGTATGCCGTTGGTAAACGGGACACCCGGTATAAGTGGGATGATAGCACCGATAATCATGTTGCTGAGGTGTGTCCCTAATCCCATTTTATACATCACCACACATAGAAAAGAGGATAACAGTCCGCCGATGACATTTCCCACAATGCGTGAGAGGTGGCGATAACCGACAAATAGCATGAAAATCCATAGCAAGAAACCGGCAATGGCCGCCGCCAGGCAGTCGGCGAAACCGCCTCCGAAAACGATGCAGAAGCCAGCACTACCTACAGCAGAGGCCAAAATCTGCTCCCATGCCGGCTTGGGTTTCATGTTGCGGATCTCTTGCAAACGGCGTTCCAATGTGTCTATATCGCATGTTCCTTGTGCTACTTCGCGTGAAAGCTGGTTTACGGCAACCACTTTATCTAAGCTTGTGCCTTTGATAGGAATGTATTTTGAACGGGCAAATCCTTTCCCTGTTGCCATGATGCCATTGCTCAATACAAAGAAACTTTCATCTTCTACGCCATAATGATTGGCTATGCGTTGCATGGTCTCTTCCACCCGCGATATTTCTGCTCCATTTTCCAAAAGTATGGTGCCTGCTTCGTAGGCTAAGTTCAGAACCCTGCTGTCATTTTCCATCGTCAAAACCTCCTATTTTCTTTTTGCACTCAAAATCTTGCTAATATACATGCTGTGAATGCCCGCGGGGAAATTTTCGTATCGTTTGCGTGGAATTTCGCCAAAGCCATCAGGATTGAACGGGTTGCGATAGATGATTTCACACTCGTAAACCTCTTTTGCTTCCAAATAGTACGGCGCACCATGTTCGGTGTATGCTGTGTGCAGCCCCAAAGCCTCTTCCTTGTTGCCATCGCGGCCGCTGTGCGACCCCATATAGGACAATATTTCCTGCTGCTCATTATCAAAAGTCATAACAGTGAAATAGCGGTACTTTTCCATGAATTGATGGGTATAGCGGGCAGGAGCCACATATACAGTGATGGTGTTTACATCATAACTCCAAATATTGCCTAACGAACCCCAACCGATGGTCATCGCATTGTGATTTTCTTTATCGCCTACTGCCAGCAACAATCCTTTTCCTTTGAACCATGTAAATGGATTCCCTCTGAAATCCTCGGTGCAATCAAATTCGGTGAAGAGGGTTTCATCCAACTGCTTTTCAGATTCTTTGTTTTGCTCTCCCTGAACGTTATAGCAGTTGTATGATACGTTGGCAGGGTCATATTTGTCTGTAACTTGGGAGTGGTTGTCGGCGTATCCGATGAGGAGGGTGTTGAGCGGGATGATTCCTTTGGGCAGTTGTAGTATCTTGGCTACTTTCTCACTGCGTTCTTCGGAAGGGTAGTTGCTTGTCCATACGGTGCCTAATCCCATGGCATGGGCGGCTAAAAGAATATTTTCTGTGGCAGCCGAACAGTCTTGTATCCAAAATTCTCGTCCACCTCCGCTGCCAACACTGGCCTTGTTCATGTTGCCACATACCACGATGGCAAGTGGCGCTTGCATCACCATGGGTGCTTCATAAGTCAGATTAGCATTTGCCAATGCCGCTATTTGGGCAGTGTCGGTTACCACTACAAAATGCCATGGCTGTTTGTCCATTGCTGAGGGAGCAGCCATCGCCGCCCGCAGAAGTTGCTCAATTTTAGTGTCTTCTACTGGCTTGGCAAGAAAACTTTGCACGGAAGTGCGGGTGGTTATGTTTTCTAAAACATCTTGCTCATTCATTTTATGCGAATTGCACGCACAGAAAAATATCATAACCATTGTCCACAGGATAATAACTTGTTCTTTCATCTGTTTTTATTCTGCAATTAAAATGCAAAAATAGCAAATTTTAAAGAATGGATCCGTTATCATTCGGTTAAAATCTGTGCAGTGTGATCTTTGGTGTTCACTTTGCTGATGGCATCTGTGATAATCCCCTCCTCATTGATTACGTATGTGGTACGCAGGGTGCCTTCGGTTATCTTCCCATACATTTTCTTCTCTCCCCAAGCTTCGTATGCTTTCAAAATAGAAAGATCGGTGTCTGCGATGAGATGAAAGGGCAAGTTGTATTTGGCAATGAAACGTTGGTGTGAAGCTGCACTATCGCGACTGACTCCTATTACTTCATAGCCTAATGCAAGAAAACGCCCGTAGTTGTTGCGTAGGTCGCATGCTTCGGCAGTGCACCCTGGTGTATTGTCCTTGGGGTAGAAATAAAGTGCCAGTTTCTTTCCAGAAAAATCGGTTAGGCGAACAGTATTTCCATTTTCATCTGTTCCTTCAAAATAAGGTGCTTTGGTTCCAATTGATAACATGTTTTTTTCTTTTATTTATTGCTGGAT
>JAEEUY010000084.1 GCA_016290715.1 Bacteroidales bacterium | reverse complement strand
TACAGCATGGCTATCTTCTACAACTATTCTGCATTTCTGCTTTGAATACTTGTCTGACAGATATTTTCTCAGCCATTCTTTCATCGGGCCGTAAAGGTCAGATTCTTTTTTTACATTACTCATGATAGCCCAACTCCGCCGCTAAATCAGTCCAAGAATCAAAATGCTTTCCTCTTATACACTCAGGTAAAATAGGATCATTTTCTCCCGGATGAATAGGCTTGTGTCTACGTCTTATTTGTTTTTCCCAATAAAATTTATGGGTTGTTTCAGGATCCAAAACATTGAGCAACTCTTCGGCATACTTTAGAAGAGCTTTGTTTTTGTGTGTAATATTAAAACCAACAGGCAAAAACTCATTGGCCCATATTTTTAATTGATGCTCTTTTTTCCAAAAATCATGGTTGCCATTGTCATATTTGGTTCTTTGTGCATCTCTGAAATTGGGATGCCCAAAATCAATAGTTTGAATAGGAATATCCAAATCCTTTAACATGTTTGCAAGATCCATAACCATCTGCCAGTTTGCGGGGATTTCAATATATACGCGGTGTGCCCCCACTTGCCCGAAAGCCTGATTGCTTCTGCGGATATGCCCTGTAACGTCTGCAAAACCGCGAAGCAACTCTTTCTTTTCATCAGTTGTTAATTCAAAAAGTTCTTTATTCATTGTCATTGATTTGTGTTGTACACCCCCGCTTATAAAGCGCACGATTTCACGCATTGTATAATCCTCATTTCGCTTCGTAAAAGACATTTTCGTGGATGTATTCGCTTGTGATACCACAAGGTCCTCTCCTATCAAGGGTTCAATTATACCTTTAATGTCTATAATACTGGCTTTGACATAGATTGGTACATCTTTGCAGTCATCTATTTCAAGCTTTTTATGCGGAATATCTATAGTAACAGTAGTAGAATTGCTATTTCTTTGAATTTCTCCATTTCCCAGGATCATTCCGATTAAATATGCCATTTGAGTATTCATTGTTATATCTCCGTTAAACCCAATGTATTGGCGATTTGATCCGCAATAGCCTTTGCGAGAAGCGGTGGAACAGCATTTCCAATCTGTTTTCTAATATTAACTCTCGAACCATAAAATATAAACGAATCATTAAAAGATTGGATGCGCGCAGCTTCTCTTGGGGTTATAGCTCTATTAAGATATGGATGATTATTTGTTCCATTGGAAGACGCATCAAACCGAGTGTCAATCGTGGGCGAAACATCATCCCATTTTAAGCGCCCCCATGTCGTTTTAAATTTTTGGTTTCCATGCATTTTCTCTGGCAAAAAATCTTTTCCCTTTTCTGGGGGAATCATCTTCAATTTATCAATAGCTACCTGTTTGTGATTAGATGCCATATGGTTATATAGTTTGTTGCATCCCATTCGCATTCTTTTTTGATAATCGCTAGATGCTTCTATTTTATATTTTTGTTCAAAAGAACCTTGTCCAGATTCTAAATATGATAAATCGCTAATAGCATCTCTAACTGTCGTTTTTGGGGAGATAGTTGGTTCTGGGAGAGATATTATTCCTAATTTGGATCCAATGAAAATAGTACGTTCTCTTGCTTGGGGAACACCAAAATTTGAGGCATTTAATATACCAAAAGAGACAGAATATCCCAACGACCTGATTGTTTGAATAATTTCATTTTTGAACCATCCATTAGAGGATAAAAGTAACCCTTTAACATTCTCAATGATAAAAATGGTGGGTTGTAATTGTTCTACAAGCTTAAAATACTCTCGAAAAAGGAAATTTCTTGGGTCTTTCAGTCCCATTTTTTTCCCTTTCATCGAGAAGCCTTGGCATGGGGGACCACCAATCAACATATTTACTCTATTGTTTTTTGCAATAGAAACAATATGATCCTTTACTATGGCATTAGTAATGTCTCCCACTACAACATTGGTATCCGGCATATTCTTTTTAAAAGTATTTGCAGCCTTTTCATCAAAATCAAGCGCAACAACTGTTTTAAAATGCGGGTTCATATGGAATCCCCAAGACAAGCCCCCTGCGCCACAGAACAAGTCTAATATACGGAATTCATTAGGAGTCGGGATATAATTTTGTTTCTTTTTTATTAATATTCTTTTAAAAAGCTCTTTTCCATTCACCTTTGGTTTGAACAGATCAAATTCATTGTCTGATCCATGATTTGCTTCACCAACAATCTCAAATTGCATTTCATTGTGATATTTCAGATAGGTAATTGGAACCCCCATAACACCATTATAATCATATGGAATATCAGCAACTTTTGTTACATTGATTCCATCAAAATTATCATATTGGGGATACTTTTGGGGATTATATTT
>JAEEUY010000002.1 GCA_016290715.1 Bacteroidales bacterium | reverse complement strand
TCAATGTCGCGTCCCAAATAGGCAATTTTATCAGAAAAACGCACAATTGCCCCTTCGTACGTGGAAGGCAAATGACGGCGCGAATCAATGGCATCCAAATCCTTAACCGTAAAATCCGGCTTGATACTCTGTTCAAATTTCTCTCCATTGTGGCAGATAATGCCATCTTTTACAGCATACGTGAGGTTTAGCCCATGTCCGCGTTCAACCAACTTTTCCACCACACGGTAGCTGTTTACTTCGTGGATAAACTTGCCATGCCCGCCGAGGTATCTTGACAAAGCCGCTTCGCCTGCATGACCGAAGGGCGTGTGTCCCAAATCGTGCCCTAAACTGATGGCGTATGCCAAATCTTCGTTTAACTGCCAGCCTGCCTCTTTTTTGGAATTCAATCCCCTGCAAATGGTGGCACTCACCGTTGCAACATGCAATACATGTTCTATGCGAGTACATATATGATCATCATCAGGGTTGAAAAAAACTTGCGTTTTGTGCTTTAAACGGCGGAACGGTTTGGAATGCAATATCGCCGTCTGATCCCTGTAGTAACAACCTCTCATGTCCTCTTTCCGAGGCAAAGTGCGCGCTTGCAAAATTTCGTCAGCAATTCTGTTTTTTATCATAATTCTTCATTTAAGAACAAAATATAACTTAAATTTTGCAATATTATTGCATTTAAGCATATTTGCAAATGAATGCACCAAACCCATCTTTAAATTATCCTAAAAGTTGTATCTTTGCCAAACCAATTCAAGATGATACATTAATGGCAAAAAAATTATTCCTACTTGATGCTATGGCCTTGATTTACAGGGCTTATTATGCTATGGCGAAAAGTCCACGAATGACCACAACAGGTATTGATACCTCGGCTACCTTAGGTTTTACCAACACTTTGTATGAGGTTCTAAAAAATGAGAAACCCACCCACCTTGCCGTCGCTTTCGATACCGGAGCCCCTACCCTTCGCCATGCCGATTTCGACAATTATAAGGCCAATCGGGAAGAAACTCCTACGGGTATCCAAACCGCCATACCATATATTAAACGCATCCTCCATGCCTTTGACATTCCCATTTTAGAGTTGCCTGGGTATGAAGCCGACGATATTGTGGGAACTGTAGCAAAACATGCTGAAATAGAAGGTTTTGAAGTCTATATGATGACTTCCGATAAGGATTACGGTCAGTTGGTATCGGAACATATTTTCATGTATAAACCAGCTAAATTCGGACAAAAAGCAGAAGTTGTCGGAGTACAAGGCATTTGCGAAAAATATGGAATTCAAAAGCCAGAACAACTAATTGATATTCTGGGACTTTGGGGCGACAGTTCTGACAATATTCCGGGAGTGCCTAATATTGGGGAAGTCAAAGCGAAAAAGTTAATCGCTGAATTTGGCAGCATTGAAAACATTTATAATCAGATTGATAAAGTAAGCAACGATAAAATGCGGCAGACTTTGCTTGACCATAAAGAGCAAGCGTTTCTGTCCAAGAATTTAGCGACCATCATTTTAGATGTCCCCATTGCCTATGAATGGGAAACGATGAAAATAGGCAATTTTCATAGTGATGAATTGCAGGCTGTTTTTGATGAATTGCAATTTAACGCATTGAAAAAGCGTATTTTTTCAGAATTATCCATTCAGGCAACCGCAACGGAAAATGATCTTTTTTTCAGTGCAGAAACCCCTATGGACAGTTCTGAGCCCACCTTGCAAACTTTCGCTGATACCATACACCATTTCGAAGAAGCGCACGAATTTGTGCTGCCAGAAAAAGATACTGTTTTCTTTGATTGGATTTTTGATTCAGAAAAGATTATCGGATTCTTGTTCGCCAACCAAGAAGATATTAAGTATTATTTTATTAATAATCAAAGTGTTGAATATAAAAATATCTTACAAAATATCTTTGGCGAAAATCGGACGGTGGTAACTTACCAAAGCAAATTATGCTACCGTTTTCTGCTGCTTTCCAAAATTAATATCCTTTCGAAAGTTTTTGATTTGGAAATCGCCCACTATTTAATACAGCCGGAAATCAACCACCAACTCAAAACATTGGCATCAGGGTATCTGAATTATCAAATCATGGAATTTGATAAAAAAACGGTGCTCACGCAACAAGAAATGTTGAATCTATCTGTTGAGAGAATTGAAATTTACCGCCAATTATACCCTATTTTCAGCAAAAATTTAAAAGAAAACAACTTGCTCGCCCTATTTGAAGAGATTGAGATGCCGTTAGTGCCTGTTTTAGCCAAGATGGAGAATAATGGGGTTTATCTTGACAAAGAGATATTACTTCAAAATTCAAAGCAGCTGAATGAGGAGATCCAGAAAATAGAAAATACGATTTATGAACTGGCTGGAGAAACCTTTAACATTGGTTCTCCCAAGCAGTTAGGCGAAATATTGTTTGAAAAGTTGCATATTATTGACAACGCCAAGCTAACCAAAACCAAACAATACCAAACAGGGGAAGAAGTACTTTTGAAATTGGCCACCCGACACCCCATCATTCCGTTGGTATTAGAGTGGCGTGGACTTACCAAATTGAAATCCACTTACATAGATGCGCTTCCTTTGTTGGTGAATGCGAAAACACAGCGTATCCATACCACTTTTAATCAAACAGTTACAGCAACAGGGCGATTAAGTTCCACTAACCCGAACCTGCAAAATATTCCCATCCGTACCCCGCGAGGCCGTGATATACGCAAGGCCTTTGTTGCACAGCATGACGGTTGGCTCATGATGGCAGCCGACTACTCCCAAATTGAGTTGCGTATTGTAGCTGCGGTGAGTGGCGATGATGAAATGATACACACTTTCAAAACGCATCAAGATATTCATGCTCTTACTGCAGCAAAAGTATATCAAGTTGATATAAAAGATGTTACACCAGAAATGCGTCGGACAGCCAAAACAGTAAATTTTGGCATCCTTTATGGTATTTCGGCTTTTGGACTCGCTGACCGGCTGATGATTCCACAAAAGGAGGCCAGAATTTTGATTGAAGAATACTATAAACAATTCCCTAAAATTATTCTATATCTGAACAATACGGTTGATTTTGCGCGTGAAAACGGGTACGTTGAAACACTCCTGAACCGCCGGCGCTATATCCGTGATATCAACTCGCATAATGGCATTCTACGCAAAGCCGCTGAAAGAAATGCAATTAATGCTCCTATTCAAGGAACTGCCGCCGACTTGATAAAAATTGCCATGATTCGTATCAATCAGGCCATGACGGAGAAAAAACTCAAAAGCAAGATGGTTTTACAGGTGCACGACGAATTGGTTTTTGAAGTGCCTAAAGATGAGGTTGATACCATGCGCTCGCTGGTGTCCCAAATCATGAACGACGCTTTGCAGATGGCCGTTCCTTTAGAAACAAGTATTAATTTCGGAAACAGCTGGTACGATGCTCATTAGCTCATCTGAGAAGGCAGCCAGAACAAGTAAATAAAGCCAATAACTTGCAGAATAAGGATCAAAGGAACCAAAATATAAAATTTGGCATGCTGGGTTTTATGTCGCAAGATATACATCCCGCATAAGGCACCAACACTTCCTCCAATAAGGGCTAAAGAAATCAAAAACCATTCCGGGACACGCCAACGATTATGCTGTGCCTTCCACTTGTCAATACCATATATAAGAAATGATATTATATTGATAATCAATAAATAATATACAATTACTTTAACCATTATTTTAAATATTTTCGATTTTTAAGATTTGGGAATAATCAGTTTGGCAAATTTGAGAATCAAAGTTTTGTTGCCTAATGTGTCGAAATGAATGATGGCTTTTTGTTCGCTTCCGGCTCCATCGCATTCCATTACGGTACCATACCCGAACTTGGAATGGTAAACGCGCTTACCAGGCACAATGTCTCCTGCTTGTGCAAGATTACCGATATTGCTTAATTCCAAGTCTGCTTTAGGAGGAGCAGAGAATGGGCTTTTTTTAAGAACTGGTTTGCGGTGTCCCCAATCCGTTTTTACAGAGGAGAATGCG
>JAEEUY010000007.1 GCA_016290715.1 Bacteroidales bacterium | reverse complement strand
TCACAGAAATGTTCCCTTTGATACGCAAAATAACACTATTGTTGATAGCATTCGATGAAATGGTAATGGTTTTGTTAATGGTTCCCAAACGTTTGGTATCATATTTCACCTTGATAACCCCTTTTTTGCCTGGAGCAATCTCTGTTTTAGGCCATTCAGGAACGGTGCAACCACAAGAAGCCCGTGCATTGGTAATCGTTAATGGAGCCTTGCCGGTATTCTTGAACTCGAATTCACAATAACCATTGTCTCCCTGATAAATATTGCCATAATCGTATTCCAAACTTGTAAAAGTGATTTCCGGCAATTTCTTTTTACTTTTCTTCTCCTTTTTAACTTCTGTTTTTTCAGTTGCATCTTTTGAGGTGTTTTGAGCGTTAACGCTGAAAGATGTACAGAACAACGCAATCATTACAAAACAAAAAATTCTTTTCATAATCGTTTTAGTTTATTTTATTTATTCATTTATTCAAAAAAAACGTTTCTTTGACTGTTTCAATAGTATTGGGTTTAATAATCCCGTAATAAAAATGACAATAAGGCCAACTCATAAACCTGCAATCCCAAACCCGCAATAAACCCTCTACAAGCCGCACCGATTGTGGAACGAAGCCGGTATTGTTCACGGGCAAAAAGATTGGAAATATGCACTTCTATCACTGGAACAGAGATGGCTTTGATAGCATCGGCAATCACCAAGGAAGTATGCGTATATGCTCCCGCATTGAGGATGATACCATCATACTCTTTGGCTCCCAGTAATTTCCCAACGATTTCTGATTGATGATCAGAATGGAAATAAGCGAGTTCTATGTCCGGATACTTTTTTTGCAATGAGTGGTAATAATCCTCGAAACTTTCAGAACCATAGATATTGATTTCCCGTGTTCCCAACTGTCCCAGATTTACGCCATTAACAATCAAAATCTTCTTCATCATTACCTCTCAATAATAAAAACGTCCTCGTTTTCTTTTTTCATATTCAGCTGTTCTCTGGCATATTGCTCCAACAAAACCGGGGAACTGCTTATCTCCTCGTACGAGTAACGGTTGCTGACAAAGTTGTTCAATCGGGCGATTTCCGTTTTCAATTTCGCAGCCTTTGCATCCAGATCGCGGTGTTTTTTGATATTGCTATCCGAAAAGATATAGACATACAGCAAGGGCAAAACAAAAACCGTGATGTACATCAGTATCTTCCGACGGGAAAACGCACTATTTTTAACAGAATCATCTACCGTTTTCATAATTCATTTTTTGAATTGGCAAAGGTACATTTTTTTATTCAGATTCAGCACCAATTTTTAACAAACGCAAAAAAAGTATTTTTATTTTCATTATTGTGCCAACTATTTTCCCTTACATTCTCCTATTTATTTATTATTTTTGCAACGTTAAATAACATCGTTTTTAAGTTTATGACAAATTTCGACCCATTCCCATCGCCTTGTTACATCATGTTTGAAGAGTCGCTGGAAGCCAACTTGCAGTTATTGGATTTGGTGCAAAAAGCGGCAAATGTGAAGATTATCTGTGCTTTGAAAGGTTTTGCTTTTTGGCAATCATTTCCTTTGGTGGCGCAATATTTAAGCGGGGCGACCGCGAGCTCACTCAACGAGGCGCGACTTATTTCTGAAGAGATGGGGGTGGATGCGCACACCTACGCCCCTATCTATTTTGAGAACGAGTGGAAAGACATTATGCTCTATAGCAGTCATATAACCTTTAATTCATTGTCGCAATATGCCCGATTCCGTGATGAAATCGCCCAATTCCCGAAATCCATTAGTTTAGGGTTGCGCGTTAATCCGGAATATTCGGAAGTAAAAACAGACCTGTACAATCCCGCACGCCCCGGTTCCCGTTTGGGAATATTGGCAGAAAACATGCCTCCGCACCTTCCTGACGGCATTGAGGGGTTGCATGTTCACACACTGTGCGAGAACAACAGCTATGCTCTTGAGAATATGCTGCTACATTTTGAAGAACGTTTTGCAACATTCATCAAAGAGTGCAAATGGGTGAATCTTGGTGGCGGGCATCTCATTACGCAAAAAGATTACGATATTCCCCACCTCATCCGTATTCTCCAAAAATTTCGCGAACGCTACCCCAACTTGGAAGAGGTGATTTTAGAACCCGGCGAAGCAGTGGGATGGCAAACGGGCGTACTCGTTTCTACGGTTGAGGATATTATTGAAAACAAAGGCATTAAAATTGCAATGCTCAACATCTCCTTTTCCTGTCACCTGCCCGACTGTTTGGAAATGCCCTACAAGCCCACCGTCATTGGGGCAACCGAACCCGATGAAAACAGCAAACATGTCTATCGTTTGGGGGGATGCTCCTGTCTCGCCGGCGACTTTATCGGAATGGGCGATTTTGCCTTCCCCGAACCTCTTGAGGTGGGCGACCGCATCGTTTTCGATGACATGATTCACTACACCATGGTTAAAACGACCTTTTTTAACGGAGTGCAACATCCCGCCATCGGAATCGTTAAAAAGAATGGGGAATTTGTTTTGCTCACGCAACCCACCTACGAAGACTATAAACGCAAACTGGGATAATATTCGTTGACTTAATTTTTTTAATATGAAAAAAATAGCCTTTTTCTGCTGCTTCATCATAGCTGTTTCTTGCTACGCACAAGAATATGAACATATTCGTCTTGAAAATTTCATATACAATAATGATTTTAAAAGTGTGGAATTGTACCGTGCAGGGTATCCGTTAGCCTTTCCCATTATTACCCTTCAAAGTGGAGAAAAATTGCAGCTTGCTTTTGATGATGTGCGTGACCAAAGCAGATATTTGAAATATACCTTTATCCACTGCACACACGACTGGAAACCCGATGGCCTTTCCCCGATTGAGTACCTTGAAGGGTTTAACGAAGATGAAATCACCGATTTCAGTCACTCTTTCAACACCATCATGGACTACACCCACTATGAGTTGCAATTTCCGACTGAGATGATGCGCATTATCAAATCGGGAAATTATATTTTGTATGTTTACGACGAAACACCTGATAATCCCGTACTTACCAGACGCTTTGTGGTCATTGAGCCCTACACTGCTTCTATTGACGGGGTAGTAAAAAAAGCCTCCGATGTAACCTATATGTTCCAGAAACAAGAAGTGGATTTTTCAGCCAACACAGGTTCCTATCGCATTAACAATCCAGCGATGTACTTACATGCCAGCATTTTACAAAACGGCCGATGGCAAAACGCCATTACAGGACTGCGCTACCGTTTTGGTAAACCGGGAGAGTATAGTTTTGATTATGATGACAATAGCAATGTTTTTGACGGGGCCTCTGAATTTCGGACCTTTGACATGAAAAGCTTGAAATACAACGGCACCCATATCGTTTCGGTAGATTATCAACAGAATGAGAACCAAGTATATGTTTTGGAGGATTTAGCCCGTCCTTACGGACCGTATGTTTCAGAAAATACGCTATGCGGCAGGTGCTATTACAAAAATGAAGATTATGACGGGAAAAACCGTGAAGACTATGTGCGCGTACACTTTACACTACGCACCGACTTTAATGTGCCCGACGGCGATTTATATGTGTTTGGAGCGCTAACCGACTGGCGTATTCTCCCTGAAGCCCGCATGAAAAAAAATCCCAAAACCGGCTTATGGGAGACATCGCTTGTATTGAAGCAGGGGTATTATAACTATCAATATGTGTATGTTCCTTATGATAATTCGCAAATTATTGATGAAACATATATTGAAGGGAATCACTGGGAAACCAAAAACGAATACACTATCTTTCTTTACTACCAAGAAGAAGGGACCTCTTATGACAAATTGATTGGGTATAAGACGCTCAAAATGGGAGATTAATAAGTCTCAAAATAATCTTCATTTTCCATCCAAGGGTCATAATCATCATATGGGTAGTAATCATCCTCATAGTCATAGTCATCATAGAATATGTTGAATGAACTTTTGCATCCGCTGAAAACAAAAAGGAGTAAAATAGCGATAAAAAAACGCATCGTTTTCATATCAAAATTATTTGCGCAAAGATATATATTTTTTGTTATTCTCTAAATGTTACTTTTAAAAAAATCAGCTCACCGCTTTTGGATAAACATTTTTTTCCGCCAACAGCCACTGCATCAGAGCACGCAAGGACAAATAGACTAAAAAAGCGATCCAAAGACAAATATTTTGTGTCATAACCGCAGAGGGGATCATGCCATGTTTCATAAGAAATTGGGCGGCATAATAAATGGCAAAAAAAACCACACTGGCAACAAACATTGCGTTTCTCATGGCTTTGGAAGCAGTGGCTCCCACATATATCCCATCCCAGAGAAAAGCAGCGAAAGCTGTTACCGGCATGACAACGATGCACCACAAATAGTCGCCGGCAGCGGATATAAGCAAGGTATCATTCGTAAATAAAGAGAGAATGAAAGTTCCAAAAAATGCATACAAGAACATAAAAAATGCACTCAGAATGATTCCCCAGCGAAATAGTCCGCGAATGGTTTTCAACAAGGCAATACGATTTTGTGCGCCGATGTAGCGTCCCACCAGTGCTTCTCCAGCGTATGCGAATCCATCCATAATATAAGAAAAAAGAGTAAAAAACTGCAGCAGAAGTGCATTGATGGCTAAAATATCGTCATTAATATGTGCACTCGCCGCTGTGATAAAGGTAAAAACGATGGACAGACACAGCGTACGCAAGAAAATATCCCCATTCAAAAGGAAAAATTGTTTCATCGCATTCCATTGCATACTCTTTCCAAATTGCCAATGCGAACGGAGGATGGGATGATAATGGAAACGAAGAAAGAAAAGTGCTAAAAGCAAACCAGCATATTGTGCAATAACCGTTCCCCAAGCCACGCCTGCCATATCGTAATGAAGGACAAAAACAAACCACAAACTAAAAAGGATGTTGACTATATTTATGAAAATGGCAATCCACATGGGAGTACGGGAATTTTGCATACCAATAAACCAACCTTTGATTGCGTAAAGCGACAAGTTAGCGGGAGCAGCCCAAATGCGGATAGAGAAGTAAATAAGGGCTAAATTTTGCGTATCTTTTTCACCACCAATAAAGTGCAACAGACCATAAGCGATAGGAACCTGGAACACAATTAACAATATGGCCAAACCTATCGCAATGGTTAAAGCGCGCACCAAAATATTCACTGCTTCCCGGGATTGTCTGGCTCCATAAGCTTGTGCTGTCAATCCGCTGGTGCCCATTCTCAGAAATCCGAAATTCCAATAAAGAAGATTGAAAATCGTAGTTCCTATTGTAATTCCACCGATATGTGCCCTGCTCAAGTGTCCCACAATAGCCATATCAATCATTCCCAATAAAGGAATCGTAATATTGGTAATAATATTAGGGATAGCCAACCGGAGGATTTTCTTGTTCATAAACAAATAATCAGTAAATCAAATGTTTGTGGCTGCAAAAATACTAATATTTCGTGATTTTTTTATAACAAAGAACCTGCCTTTGTAGTAAAATGGGGGAAGTCAGGAAACGGCAATAAAAAAACCCGACAAAGGAATTGTCGGGTTAATGGATTTCACGGAGAGCGGAAGACGGGTCTCGAACCCGCTACCTACAGCTTGGAAGGCTGTCGCTCTGCCAAATGAGCTACTTCCGCGAGAGTGGGAGGGGAAGGATTCGAACCTCCGAAGGCTTAGCCAACAGATTTACAGTCTGCCCCATTTGACCGCTCTGGTACCCTCCCAATGAGCCGATAGACGGACTCGAACCGCCGACCGGCTGATTACAAATCAGCTGCTCTACCAACTGAGCTACATCGGCTTATTTTTTTTGTATGTGATTTTCAAATAACCTTGCTCATTTTTGAGGTTGCAAAAATACATTTTTTATTTTTGTTTACAACATTTTTTTTAATATTTTTTTATTTTTTCTTTAATATGCTGATTTTTAAAGTGTTTTGAATTATTTAAAAATCCAAATCACTTTATTCTTCCATTTTAATCACACTTCATTGTGCATAAATTTCGGAAAATACGGGTATTATTTCCATTTAATACTGTATCTTTGCATTTTCTTATTCAGAAAATTCATGGAAAAACTTATCTTATTTTTCTTCACTTTATATACCTTACTTCTTTTTGTCATTATGTGGTTTACGTCGCGTAGGGCGACCAACTCCACCTATTTTACCGGAAACCGCAAGTCGCCGTGGTTTGTAGTTGCCTACGGCATGATTGGAGCCTCCTTGTCGGGGGTTACATTCATGTCGGTTCCCGGGGATGTGGCCAATATCCAGTTCACTTACTTTGGGGTTGTACTTGGATACATACTGGGCTACATTGCCATTGCCTACATCCTCCTTCCCATTTACTACAAACACAATGTAACCTCCATCTACGAAATTTTAAGTTTCCGGTTGGGCACCCATGCACGAAAAACAGGCTCTGCCTTTTTCATCATCTCCCGTTTGTTAGGCTCTGCACTTCGTATGTATCTTGTTATTTATGTGCTGCAAATTTTTGTCTTTGATGCCTGGCACATTCCCATTTGGGTTACCTCATTGATTATGATTATCATCATCCTCCTTTATACTTATCGGGGAGGGATTAAAACCGTAGTATGGACAGATACGCTGCAAACCACCTTTATGCTACTCACGCTCATCATTACTATCAGCGTAATAATCAAGGAGTTGAATATGCCATTGGCACATATTTGGAATGAAATGCAAAGTGCTGGCTATACGAAAGTTTTTGAAACCGATTGGCATCTTCCAAACTACTTTGTGAAACAGATCATTAGTGGGATGTTCATCACCATTGTGATGACGGGACTTGACCAAGACATGATGCAAAAGAATCTCACGTGCAAAAACCTCCGCGATGCACAAAGAAATATGCTCACTTTTTCAGGTATTCTTGTGATTGCCAACGCCCTGTTTCTCTTTCTTGGAGCAATGTTGCTGGTTTACTCGTCTCACCGCGGCATCGATATTTCAAGTTTCATCTCTTCACACCAAACCGACAGAATTTATCCGGAAATCGTATTCCATTCGTTAGGAACTTTTACCGCCATCATCTTTATCATCGGACTGATTTCGGCAGGATATTCCAGCGCCGACGGAACCCTGACCGCATTAACCACCTCTATCTGTTTTGATTTCATCAACATTGACAAAATATGTTCCAGCGAGAAAAAGAAGGTCTTACTGCGGCGTTTGATTCATCTGGGAGTGGCATCCCTTTTCTTTTTCACCATTCTTTTCTTCTCACAACATCACAACAAAGCCCTTATCACCATTATTTTCAATGTGGCAAGTTACACCTACGGACCCATTTTAGGATTATTTGTTTTTTGTATATATACCCACCGCGAAATCGTAAATACCTGTTGGATTCCTGTCATTGCCATCCTTTCCCCTACCCTCAGTTATTTTCTCTCACACTACTCCAAAGAACTTTTCTGGGGCTATCAATTTGGATTTGAATTGTTGATTATTAACGGATTATTTACATTTTTAGGACTGCTTTTAATCAGTCGAAAAGGAAATTGTAACAAACTTAAAATCTATAGCGATGAAGAAAACGATTCAGCAAAAATATGAATACATCATTCAATATTTTAGCAAAAACAATCCCAATGCTTCGTCGGAACTCAACTACCGAAACAGTTTTGAGTTGTTGGTGGCTGTCGTGCTTTCAGCACAATGCACCGACAAGCGGGTAAATATGGTTACGCCCGCACTTTTTGCCAAATACCCCACTCCCGAAGCGATGGCACAAGCCACTGTCGATGATATATTCGAACTCATCAAATCCATCTCCTACCCTAACAACAAAGCTGCCCATTTAAGCGGGTTGGCGCAGATGTTGGTACGGGATTTTGGAGGGGAAGTGCCCGACAATATGGAGGATTTGCAGAAACTTCCAGGGGTGGGCCGCAAAACCGCCAATGTCATTTTGGCCATTATCTATCATCATCCGGCGATGGCAGTAGATACGCACGTTTTTCGGGTGGCCAACCGTATCGGCTTAGTAGAAAACGCCCGCACACCGGAAGCCGTTGAAAAACAACTTGTTGCACATTTTCCCGCCGATATTATCCCTTTGGCACATCATTGGCTCATCTTACATGGGCGTTATATTTGCACCGCACGCAATCCGCAA
The DNA here is from genome assembly GCA_016290715.1 of Bacteroidales bacterium. GTDB lineage: Bacteria > Bacteroidota > Bacteroidia > Bacteroidales > WCHB1-69 > UBA1756. Next base: position 12,734 of record JAEEUY010000007.1, on the reverse strand, counting down.
TGTAATAATTGCGGTATTACTTCCGTTTGTCTTTTTTTTAATAAAAACAATCCACAACTTTAGTTGTTATAAATAAAAAACACATTTATGGAAATCTATATTCCAAACGCAGAACTTGAAAGAAAAACCATTCTTAAGAAATACAAAGAACTACTGCTGCTGCTGTATGACAAAACGACAACAGAGCAGCGTAAGACAATCCATAAAGCGATGGCGTTAGCAGCTTCGGCTCACAAAGATATGCGTCGCCGCAGTGGAGAGCCTTACATCTACCATCCATTAGCAGTAGCCAAAATCGTTGTCCAAGAAATCAACTTGGGCACGACCTCCGTGGTTTGCGCCCTTCTGCACGATGTGGTGGAGGATACCGAATACACTTTGGATGATATTCGCGACCTCTTTGGAGAAAAAGTGGCCAAAATAACGGATGGACTGACCAAGATTGAAGACCTCACCATCAACAGTGACGAATCCATTCAAGCCGAAAACTTCCGGAAAATTTTTCTTTCCATGTCGGAAGATGTGCGTGTGATATTGATCAAATTGGCTGATCGGTTGCACAATATGCGCACGTTGGAATCAATGCCGCCCGAAAAACAATGGAAAATCTCGTCTGAGACTTCCTATTTCTATGTTCCTATTGCCCACCGCCTCGGTTTATATAGCATCAAGAGTGAATTGGAAGATTACGCGATGCGCTACACCGACCCGATTTCTTATCGCACCATCTACAATAAACTGAAAGACACCGAAAAAACGCGTGAAAGCATGATCAAGGATTTCATCGCACCCATCCAAAAGCAACTGGCAGAAGAGAATATTATCGCAGAGGTATCAGGGCGCACCAAATCCATCAGCTCGATTTATCAAAAAATGAAGCGGCAAAACGTTAGTTTTGAAGATGTTTACGACATTTTTGCCGTACGCTTTGTTTTTGACTGTGAACCCCAAGAAGAGATCAAGCGCTGTTGGGATATCTATCGGATAGTGAGCAATATATACCCTCATAACAAACCTGACCGCATCCGCGATTTCCTAACTACGCCCAAACCCAATGGCTATCAGGCGTTGCACACAACGGTGATGAGCAATAGTGGAAAATGGATTGAAGTCCAAATCCGCTCCAAGCGTATGGATGAGATTGCAGAACGAGGATTTGCCGCCCACTACAAATATAAGGAAGTAGGCCGTACTCCCAAAGAATACGACAATCGTGTGGAAGAGTGGCTGTCCAAAATCAGAACCGTACTAAAAAGCGAAGACGGCAGTGCCCTCGACTTCTTGAATGAGATAAAACTCAATCTTGAGCTCAAAGAGGTGTACGTTTTCACGCCCAAAGGCGACATGCGCGTGCTCCCCGCCGGCGCTACCCTTCTCGATTTCGCCTACGACTTGCATACCAATCTGGGAAACAAATGCTTGGGCGGGAAAGTAAACTCCAACATCGTGCCTCGCAACTACATTTTAAAAAATGGCGACCAGATAGAAATCATCACCTCCAAAAACCAGCAACCTACCTTCGAATGGTTTGATTATGTAAAAACCTCCCGCGCCAAAGAGTGCATCAAAGAAGCCATCAAGTCAGAACAGAAAAAGTTCTCCCAAGAAGGAATGCGCATTCTCAAAGAATATTTTGATGAATTTCATATCGACTATACTCCCCAAAATATTGGTAGGATTCAAGCAGCAACCAGAATCAAATCGCCTATCGAATTTTGGAATTATGTTGCCGAACACAAACTCTCCAAAAACAAAATTCCGCAAATCATCTCTAACGAGAAAAACAAGGATTTGGAGTCTTTCCAAAAAATCATTTCCACCAAACACAATAACAAATCCATTGACACCCTCATCAACGAGCAGTTAGAGAAAAATCCGGAAATTTTCATGTTGGACGAAAGCGCTTCTGGCAAAATCAAACATATCATCGCCCCTTGTTGCAAACCACTGCCGGGCGACCAAGTTGTAGGCTTTCAAACATCCAGCGATGAAATTATTGTTCACCGCACCAACTGTCCCGATGCCATTGAGCAAATGTCAAAATTCGGGAACCGTATCATCAAGGCAAAATGGCGCAAAGAACAAGAAATCGCTTTCTTATCAGGCATCAAATTAGAAGGTTTTGATAAAAAAGGAATGATCAAAGAAATTATTGACATCATCTCTGCACAACACAACCTCAATATCCGTTCACTCAATATCGCGACCAAAAACGGCATCTTTACAGGTGAGCTGATGTTATATATTGAAAATGTAAATGCGCTCAACAAACTGATTGAAGAGTTAGGGAAAATTGACAATTTGGAAAAGATTGAACGAGTTGGGTTTGATTTAGTTTAGGCATGGGCGAAAACCGACAAAAGTGGATAGGACATCTGGCTATATTTGGCGTATATCTCATTTTCGCCATCAATGTCATTATCTGCAAAGACATTACAAACAGCCGGCTTATATCACCGATGGGATTGTTTTTCCTACGGTCGCTGGGGGCAGCGCTTTTGTTCTGGCTAATCTCCCTTTTCACTCCCCGCGAAAAAGTACCCTTGCATGATTTATTCAGTATTTTCGGAGCATCTATGTTAGGACTTTTTGCCACGCAATACACCTTTCTCAATGCCATTTCATTAGCCACGCCGATAGATGTGGCCTTATTAGCCTGCTTCACCCCTATATTCACCATGTTTATCGCCGCCATAGTGCTCAAAGAACCTATCACCCTCAAAAAAGCAGGCGGAGTAGCAATCAGTTTCATGGGAGTTACCTTACTGATTCTCAACACTACCCAAGCCCCTACGACCCTTGCACATTCGCACCCGTCAGGTATCATCCTCATGATTCTCAATGCACTCTTCTTTGCCCTTTATCTCGGCATTTTTCGTCCTCTCATCAATCGGTACCACACCATTACCTTTATGAAATGGATGTTTCTGTTCTCTACTTTGGCTGCCTTCCCACTGAGTTTTAAAGAATTATCTTCCATCAATTATATGCTGGTGCCTACCAACTATTGGCTTGAATTAGGCTTCCTTATCTTTTTTGCTACATTTGTTGCCTATTTTTTGCTGCCTATCGGACAAAAACGCTTGCGCCCCACCGTACTGAGCTTATATACCTATGAACAACCTCTGATAGCAGCGATCATTAGCATCTACCTCGGCATGGATGTGATCAGTATCCAGAAAATCATTGCGGTTGTGGCAATCATTAGCGGAATGATTCTTGTCAACAAAAGTCGCGCAGCCGCCAACAATTTAACCCCGACCCAAAAATAATCCCTATAAAATCATGAAGTTATCATCCAACGCTATCAGCTATACACTATCCCACCTTTTTAAGGTCGCTTTTCCTGACACCGAAACAAACATAACAATTTATGATTCAGATATTTGTGTTAAAATACACGACATAGGGTTCCATTTTTGGATCATGGACGAAGAAAAAAACGAACAGTTGTTACAAGGCACACTGCCGTTGCAAAAAGTGAATTCCCCCTTAAAACATACCATTCCTGTCTGCCAAAAAGAAAACACTTCCGCACTCTACACCATCAACGGACAGACCATAGACATCCATTGCGATTTGGTTACACTTCCTTTTTTTCTCTTATCGCGATATGAGGAAACCTATCATAAAGACCTTGACAAACACCAACGTTTCCCATACCATAATAGCTTACCCTGTCTTTATCAATTCATTGATTATCCGATAATTGATGAATATGCTTTGACATTACGCGAATGGACCTGCCGTCATTTCCCCAACCTCCAACCAAAGGCCAACAAAGGGAAATTATTGTTAACCCACGACATTGACATTCTGTTCCGTTTTGGAAATTGGGCAAAGAATCTCCGCACGATCATCGGTGGCGACCTTATTGCGCGTCACAGTTTTTCCATGATGGTTAAATCCTGCAAACAATTGAAACGGTGCTGGCAAAACCGTTTTCTCGACCCTTATATTATTGCCATTGCCAACCTCATGCAACTGCTACCTGAAGATGGCGACGAAATATTCTTTTTTAAGGCCTTGTGTGATGGGGAAAAAGATTGCACCTACGACATAAACAGCAAAGAAGTACGGTACTTGTTACAAACCATCATCGGGAATAAAAAACAAGTCGGGTTGCACGGAAGTTATGATTCTTATAACCAAACCGACCTCTTCCAAAGGGAGAAAGAGCGAATAGACCGTTGTTCCGCACAACCCATCAAACTGCACCGCCAGCATTTTCTCCGTTTTAATGCCATTGTGACACCTAAGATTTGGGAGGAGGCAGGCATCACCGACGATTACACTTTAGGATATGCCGAACAAGAAGGGTTCCGATGCGGCACCTGCCACCCATTTCCCCTATACGACCTAACCAACGACCAGCCACTAAAGGTTATGGAACATCCTCTCATCGCAATGGATACCACTTTCATCATCCATCGCCGACAAAACATAACCGCAACCTACCAAAAGCTCTGCCAACTTTTACAAACCTGCCTTGATGCCGAAGGTGAATGCACCTTATTATGGCACAGCACCTCCACCGAACGGGAATTTTCCTCATGGTACAATCGCGTTTATCGACCTTTTATTATTCATTATCAGAAAATTATCTTAAATGATTAATTGAAAAATAGCGATAAAAAGATTTTTAAGAAAATTATTTTTATCCATGTATATGCAAAAAAAATAGTGTACTTTTGCAGCGAAAAAATGTGGAGGGATTTCTAATGATTGCAACCACAAAAAAAATGCTAAACCATTACATCCTCACTTTTTTCATATTCTTTTTGTTTTAAATAAAAAAATAAATTGTATTTATTATGAGCTATTTATTTACATCAGAATCTGTTTCAGAGGGACATCCTGACAAAGTCTGCGATCAAATTTCAGATGCCTTATTAGACGCTTTTTTAGCGAGAGACCCTGAATCGAAAGTAGCTTGTGAAACATTAGTAACCACCGGGCTCGTGGTTTGTGCCGGCGAAGTAAAAACCAACGGATATGTTTCTATTGATGACTGCGCGCGCGAGGTAATTAAGAAAATAGGATACGACAAAAGTGATTATCAATTTGATTACAAATCATGTGCGGTAATATCAGCCATCCATAGCCAGTCTTCTGACATCAACAGAGGCGTTGAACGTTCTGTCAAAGAAGACCAAGGAGCTGGTGATCAGGGCATTATGTTTGGTTATGCTTCTCATGAAATGAACAACTATATGCCCATAACATTAGAGTTGTCGCATCGTATTTTACGGGAGTTGGCAGCAATTCGCCGCGAAGGGAAAGTAATGACCTACCTTCGTCCCGATGCAAAATCGCAAGTTACGCTGCAATATGCCAACGATGGCACACCTGAGCGAATTGATGCTATTGTGGTTTCCACCCAACACGATGATTTTGATGAGGAAGAGAAAATGTTGGCAAAAATAAAAAACGATGTGCAAAACATCTTGTTACCCCGCGTAATAGCTACTTTATCACCTAAAATTCAACAACTTTTCAAATCCGAATATGCTTTGCACGTCAATCCAACGGGCAAGTTTGTCATTGGCGGACCGCACGGGGATTCAGGTGTCACCGGACGAAAAATCATTGTAGATACTTACGGTGGGAAAGGTGCCCATGGCGGTGGCGCTTTCTCAGGGAAAGATCCTTCCAAAGTGGACCGTTCGGCGGCATACGCTGCACGTCATATTGCTAAAAATATGGTTGCTGCGGGCGTTTGCAAAGAAGTATTAGTACAATTAGCCTACGCCATTGGAGTAGCCAGACCCGTAGGTTTGTACATTAACACCTACGGAACGGCAAAGGTAAACATGAGTGATGGCGAAATCGCCAAACACATTGAAAAAATATTCCCTTTGCGTCCTTACGATATCATCAACCGGTTCCAATTGAAAAACCCTATCTATCAAGAGACTGCATCCTATGGCCACTTCGGTCGCGATGCATACGAAAAAGAGGTGGAAGTTTTTTATGAAGATGAGAATACCTATAAAAAAGGTGACAAGATCTTCAAAAAAGTTACTTTCTTCGGATGGGAGAAATTGGATTATGTAGAAAAAATCAAACAAGAATTTGCTTGCTAATGAAAAAGTTAGTTGTACTCTCTGGCGCAGGTGTCAGCGCAGAAAGCGGGATTAGAACCTTTCGTGACAGCGACGGACTATGGGAAGAGTATCCCGTAGAGGATGTAGCCACCATTGATGGCTGGTATCGGAACCCTGAACTGGTTACCCAATTTTATAACGAACGCCGCCGCGCTTTAGAGAAAGCACAGCCGAACGAAGCGCATAAAATCATTGGGGAATTAGAACAATATTTTGAGGTAACAGTGGTAACACAAAATGTTGACAACCTGCATGAAAGAGGAGGATCCACCCATGTTATCCATCTTCATGGGGAGCTCACCAAGGCTTGTAGCGAAAAGGGGAAAGGCTGTGTGGAAGAGATTGGCTATCGCGATATTCACTATGGTGAAAAAGCACGCGACGGGCATATCCTACGCCCTTTCATTGTGTGGTTCGGCGAAGATGTACCTCTCATGGCTACCGCCTCGGAAGCAGTTAGCCAAGCCGATATATTAATCGTTATCGGCACCTCACTCAATGTATATCCTGCCGCCTACTTGGTATATGACGCTCCCGCAAATTGTCCCATTTATCTGATTGACCCCAAAGAAGTTCAAACACACGGCAGCCGTCATATTGAATTTATCCGTGAAAAAGCTACTGTGGGAATGAAAATACTGAAAGAAAAATTATTGCAATGAGAATCACTTTGTTAGGAACCGGCACCTCGCAAGGAGTCCCTATCATCGGTTGTAATTGCAAAGTATGTACTTCTGAGGATCCTCGCGACCAGCGTCTTCGTACCGCCGCCTTGGTGGAAGTTGACGGTCAGAATATTCTCATTGATGCAGGTCCCGATTTGCGGCAACAACTGCTGCGCAGCCATACCACCACGTTGCGCGCACTACTTCTCACCCACGAACATAAAGACCATACTGCCGGATTAGACGATGTGCGCCCTATCAACTTCCTGATGAAACAGTCGCTGAATATTTATGGTATGGCTCGCGTATTAAAGGTGATCAGGAAAGACTATGACTATGCTTTTAATACGTACAAATACCCTGGGGTCCCTGAACTGATTTTAAATCCGATTCACTCCGACCAATCTTTCTGGATTGATGAGGTGGAAATAGTCCCTATCAAAGTACATCACATGACATTGCCCATTTTAGGGTATCGTATTCGTAATCTGGCTTATATCACCGATGCAAGCATGATCGGAGAAAAGGAGAAAGAGAAGTTGTTTGATTTGGATTTATTAGTAGTCAATGCTTTAAGGATAGAAGAACACTACTCTCATTTCAACTTGGCCCAAGCCTTGGCACTCATTAAAGAGGTGCAACCGCGCAAAGCCATGATCACCCACATCGGGCATGAGATGGGATTATACGAAGAAGTAAGCAAGTTATTGCCTTCTAATGTAATGTTAGGATATGATGGTTTGACGATGGACTTATAATTTTCTAAAAACAATTTGAGTGAAACGGAAACAAATCTTATTGATAATCAATCCTATATCTGGCATTCACCATTCCGATAACGTGGAGAAGGTGATTTACAATACTTTGGATAAAAATTGTTTTGACATCCATATCGCCTATACCCAATATCCACATCACGGGAATGTGCTGGCACAAGAAGCCGTAGAAGCGGGCATGAATATCGTAGCAGCTGTCGGCGGCGACGGCACAATCAATGAGGTCGCTTCACAATTGGTAGGCACTTCCACCGCGTTGGCCGTAATTCCACACGGCTCTGGCAACGGGTTGGCTTATCATCTTCATATCCCTATAAATGTTAAGAAATCATTAAAAATCATCAACGATGGAATCATCCAACCCATTGACACTTGCGTAGTAAACGGGAAATACTTCTTTAGCATTGCAGGCGTTGGATTTGACGCTAAAGTGGCCTTTGATTTCAATCAGGACGTTAAACGGGGATTCCAAAACTATTTGAAATATATTTTAAAAAACTATTTTGAGTACCAGTCGCAAGAGTATATTTTGCGTATCGATGGAGAAGAGCAGATAAGAGATGCATTTTTTATTACTTTCGCCAACTCTTCACAATGGGGATACAATGTGAAAATCGCTCCTCACGCCTCTATCCAAGACGGTTTGTTGGACGTTTGCATCTGCCACCGCCCTAATTTCATCAAATTGCTCAATATTGATTTGCCGTTTTTGTTAAGCAATCATTTTGACAAATCCACCTTGGTTAAATACGTAAAATGCCGTGAATTAACAATTTCCACAAGAAATGGTTCCCCTATGTTTTTACATATTGATGGCGATGCCGCCGGAGAAGTGGAAAAGGCACAATTACAAATCAAACCGCAATCCTTATTGACGGTTATTCCCAAAATAATCTAATTATGGCAAAATCCAAAAGTCTGTTTTTTTGTAAAAATTGTGGTTATCAGTCTTCCCAATGGTTGGGCAAGTGTCCTGCTTGCAACGAGTGGAATACATTTGTAGAAGAGGTTATTGACCGTGGTGAAACACAAAAGGGAAAATCAACAGTAGCGCGAGGTACGAAAAGTTCCCCCAAAAAAATTGATGAAATTTCATTAGTCGCACTTCCAAGAGTCCATTCCGGATTCACCGAATTGGACCGTGTTTTAGGCGGAGGTATTGTGGCAGGATCCATCATCCTGTTGGGGGGCGAACCAGGGATCGGCAAATCGACCTTGCTGTTGCAAATGGCCATGCAGATTCAAGGGAAACGCATTTTGTATATTTCAGGGGAAGAGAGTGAGTCGCAACTGAAGATGCGTGCAGAACGCCTTTCATCCACCTCAAATCACACTGATTTATATGTACTTACGGAGACAAACACCCAAGATATCTTTGCCCATATTGAAAATCTGCAGCCTCAATTGGTGATTATTGATTCCATTCAAACCCTGCAAAGTAATCTGTTGGATTCCGCAGCCGGTTCCATTTCACAAATTCGGGAGTGCGCCGCTGAATTTCAACACTATGCAAAAACCTCTACTGTTCCCGTTTTTCTTATCGGGCACATCACCAAAGACGGCACATTGGCTGGACCCAAAATTTTGGAACACATTGTGGATGCCGTGTTGCAGTTTGAAGGCGACCAGCATTATGGCTACCGCATTGTGCGTTGTGTCAAAAACCGTTTTGGTTCCACTTCAGAATTAGGTGTTTTTGAAATGCAAGGGAATGGATTACGGGAGGTTTTGAACCCATCAGAAATACTGGTTTCTGCTCGCGACGAAGATTTTAGTGGCAGTGCACTTGCAGTGGTTCAAGAAGGGAACCGCAGCATGATGATTGAGATACAGGCATTGGTCAGCAGTGCCGTTTATGGGACACCTCAACGGTCGGTAACAGGCTACGACAGCCGCCGTTTGAACATGTTATTGGCTGTTCTAGAAAAGAGATGCCGTTTTAAGTTGGGAACCAAAGATGTATTTTTGAATATCGCTGGCGGCATTAATGTGGATGATCCTGCCATCAACTTGGCCATTGTGGCCGCTATTTTGTCGTCCACCGCCGATCTGCCTATTGATGCCAAGACCTGTTTTTCCGGAGAAGTGGGCTTAAATGGCGAAATCCGGCCTGTTCCCCGCATTGAACAACGGATTGCCGAAGCCGACAAATTGGGCTTTACCAGAATGTTTCTCTCCAAATATAACTTAAAAGGGATTCATCAAGACTCATTGAAAGTAAAATTGATTCCCCTCTCAAAAATAGAGGAATTAACACGTTATTTATTTGATATATAATAGATTGACATTATCCCTCAAAGATAATATGGCGAAAAGAAAAAAGGGAAAAGAAAAAATAGAAAGTGTGGCACTCCCGTGTGGAGAAATTGAAAAAAATATTACCTTTGCAAACGATTATTACAGCCACACATTGATATGTAATAATCAGCAATATAGCAAATTAAGAAGCAACTAATATTTTTGTATGGAATATACCTTTCTTCACCGCCCAAAACCCAAAAAATTTGAGTATCAGCCACGGTTTTACGACGCAGAAAAAGAGAAGGAAAAAGAGCGTGGATATGAAGCCGACGAAACCGAAAAATTTGCGCGGAGGTTGCATCAACATTGGGATAGCAAGCGGTACAAAAAGCACAAAAATGGCTTATCTCCCGTAGTTATCTTCGGAATGGTCTTTGTTATCGTTTTATTGTTATACATAATTTTCAAATAGACGATGGATGATATTATACATCTTTTACCTGATTCTGTAGCAAACCAAATCGCCGCGGGGGAAGTAGTTCAGCGTCCTTCCTCAGCGGTAAAAGAGTTGCTGGAAAATGCCATTGACGCAGGGGCACAATCCATTCAGATTATCATTAAAGATGCAGGACGCACCCTCATCCAAGTGATTGATGACGGGAAAGGGATGAGTTTTAATGATGCCCGTCTTTGTTTTGAACGCCATGCCACCTCTAAAATCTCCTGCGCAAACGATCTGTTTTCCTTAAAAACCAAAGGCTTTAGAGGAGAGGCATTAGCTTCTATCGCCGCCATTGCCCAAGTAGAACTCAAAACCCGTCGTCAAGAAGACGAAATGGGGGCACAAGTATTAATCGAAGGGTCTGAAATAAAAGAACATACCCTGACTACAACCGCCGTCGGAACCAGCATTGCCGTTAAAAACCTGTTTTACAACGTGCCTGCACGACGCAATTTCCTGAAATCCGACGCTACCGAATTGGCAAACATCGAAGAAGAATTTCACCGCGTAGCCCTCATTCACCCCCAAATCGCTTTTACATTTTACCATAATGGAAAGATGATGAGGCAACTGTTGGGAGAATCCTTTAAACAACGCATCGTCAGCATTTTCGGCAATTCCTACCAAGAAAAATTGTTTCCCATTGAACAACAGACAGAATATATGTCTATTACGGGATACTTGGGAAAAGCTGAAAATGCCAAGAAAAAACGGGGAGAACAATATCTCTTCATCAATCACCGTTTCGTAAAACATAATGGCTTGGCTTTTGCAATAGAAAGCGCTTATAATCAAATAATTCCTGAGGGTTATCACCCTGCTTTTTTTATCTGTTTGGAAGTAAATCCCGCCACCATTGATGTCAATATCAGTCCTACCAAAGTGGAAATCAAACTACAGGAAGAACGTCTTGTCTTTGGTTTCTTGAATGCCGCCGTAAAAAAAGCCATCGGCGAATTTTCGCTCATTCCACAATTGGATTTTGATTACAATACAGAGTTGGATATCAATAATATCCCTGAAAACAGCACCCTGAAAATCCCTACCATTTCTATCAATACAAATTATAATCCTTTCAAATCAACGCAATATGAAAGTGGACGAAACCGTCCCGCACAAAAACCGGTAGATTCACAAGAATGGAATAATTTCTGGGAAAATATACAAAAAACACCAGTAACAGAAGAGGTCCCTTCTACCGTCAGCGAGTTGCCATTGGAGAAGGATAACGAAGAAGATGAAAAAATCACCATCAATCATTACTTACTGGTACACAACAAGTTCCTGCTGGTAAAAGCCAAAGAAGAACTGCTTTTGATAGATATCATTCGCGCCAACGAAAGAGTTATTTACGACAGATATTTGTCGGCATTGAACCAAACCCCTATTGCCGTTCAACAATCGCTATTCCCTGAAACCATTACACTGACACCAGCAAAAGCGGATTTGCTATTGGAGTTACGCGACGACTTGTTGAATTTGGGGTATGAAATAGAACTGATCAGCAAAGGTCAGTTTGCGGTAAATGCCACTCCTCACAATGAAGATAGCGGCGATCTACAATCCCTGATAGAAAATATGCTTGACGATTATCAATCCAATATGCTGAATCACAGATTAGAAAGAGATCGGAATATTGCACTGGCACTTTCAAAGCAGAAACGCTCACAGATGAAACCGCTGAATAGCGTAGAAGAGGTAGAAAATTTTCTAAACCTCTTGTTTCACAGCATGGTGCCTTCGGTAACACCTTCTGGGGAAAAAGTATATGAAGTTTTGAATAGTAATACTTTAGATAAATTATTGAACAATTAATAAAATGAAAAAACTTATGCGAATAGGCAGAAATCGTTATCCTCAAAGAATATTGGGGATATGTTTAATGGCAATCATCACTATTTTCATTGTTTCATGTGAAAAGAATGCTTTTGACTTTTCACGTTTCAATGGGGCAGATTCACCCAGTGAATGGGGTGTTCCCCTTGCTGACGCGACCTATAACATTGAAAATATTGTAAGCCGTTTAGGCAATAACAGTATTCTTACAATTGGTGAAGACAATGTTCTCAATATGGTTTATAATGCTGAATTTGATGAGATTGTCAAGGCCTCCTCTTTTTTAAATTTCAACAATTTACATGAAGAAGATGATATTGTCATCACTCCCGATTTTGATGACCGCCATCGCGATGACGATAACATCACACTGAGCTATACGGTGCCTTTGGATATGAGCCATCCTTACGTCCTGCTCATATCGGGCGTAATGGAAAGCGGAAATCTTGACCTGATCATCACACACGGCTTAGAGGAAGACGGTACCATCGTCGTTAATTCGCCCAATATTTTCATGCCCGATGGGACTCCTTTTGCCTATACCGTTGATTTAACCCAAAATGAGAACAACATTCATTTGAATTTGGCAGGATATATTATTCGTCCC
>JAEEUY010000083.1 GCA_016290715.1 Bacteroidales bacterium | reverse complement strand
GTAGTTCCCGCTTACGGACAGACTAAAATCCCCGCCAATTTACAAATTTCCTTTAAAGATGTAGTGGATTTGAAACACCCTGTCCAATCGGTGGACAACACTTTGGCTTTTATCAAAAGCATCACCAAAATAGGGAAAGAAAAAACCGATTTTTCCATCAAAATTCGCCCACACATAAGAATCGGGCAAAAAAGAGTTAAAACGGCTTATATTACCTTGGATATATAATGAATATGTCGTCTATTGCCGAACTTTTCAACCAGATAGCCCCAAAATACGATTTCCTGAACCATTTTTTATCTCTGAATATTGATAAGGGATGGCGGCGCAAAGCTATTAGGGGGCACATTACCGATAAAATGCAGCGGGTACTTGACGTAGCTTGCGGAACGGGGGATTTTTCCATAGAAATAGTGGAAGCGGGAGCTCAGAATGTGGTCGGCATAGATATTGCAGAGAAAATGGTGGAAATAGGCGTTAAAAAAGTAGCAAAACGCCATTTGCAGGATAAAATCCATTTACAAACAGGGAATTGCGCTGCATTACCATTTGATGACCACACTTTTGACGCAGCGACGGTTGCCTTTGGGGTACGCAATTTTGAACAACGTATCCAAAGTCTGCAAGAAATATATCGGGTGCTTAAAACGGGAGCGCCTCTCATCATTTTAGAATTCTCCCAGCCACAACATTTCCCCATCAAACAACTCTATCATTTCTACTTTAAAAAGATTCTCCCCACTATCGGCGGAAAGATTTCCGGCAATAAGTCCGCATACGAATACCTGCCCGCCAGCGTTTATGCTTTTCCACAAGGAGAAGAGTTTTTGAAAGAACTGGCAAACTGCAATTTTTCACATTTAAATCAAAAGAGGCTTTCCTTTGGCATAGCCTCTGTATATTATGCTCAAAAATAAACAACATGGTCATTAGTAAATACATCAAGAGTTTTCGTTTACGCACCCTTCCGCTATCTATGTCGGGGATTATATTAGGAAGTTGTATGGCAGCCCCCTATTGGCGAACGGACATTTTCATTTTGGCTATTCTAACCACCCTATCATTGCAAATTCTCACGAATCTTTCCAATGAGTTGGGCGATGCCAATCGGGGAACCGACACCTTTCAAGATGGCAGGGTTGCCTACAGCTTGCAGTCAGGGGATATCACGCCGAAGGAGATTACATACTGCATCTGGCTGTTTGCCATCCTATCCGTATTTTTCGGTATGGGATTGATCTGCCTTAGTTTCGGGACACTATTTTGCACGCAAAGTATTGTTTTTATGATATTAGGAGCGGCAGCCATCGTTGCCGCCATCACCTATACCTTGGGAAGCAAACCATACGGGTACCATGGATTTGGAGATATTTCCGTTTTTATTTTCTTCGGATTACTCAGCACCATAGGTGCCTACTACTTGCAAGCGCAAACTGTCACCCCACAAGTTGTCTTCGCCGCCTGCGCCTTGGGTCTCCCCATTGTTGGCGTACTGAATGTCAACAATATCAGGGATATGGAGAACGATGTGGCACACCATAAAATAACCTTTGCCTCCCGATTGGGGGTTCGCAATGCCAAAATCTACCACACACTGCTCATCACCGCTTCTTTTATCTTGTTTGCTTTTGCCCAATTATGGATTGCCTTTGCCTTCGCTCCGATCTTCGCTGTACACCTTTTCTTCGTTTGGAAAAATGAAGGAAAGGAACTGGACAAACAGATGCCACTTCTCTCTTTTTCCACTTTGGCATTAGCCATTTGCTGTGGAATCAGCATGTTTCTTTTCCATTTCTAAAACCGGACTATTCCTCCTCAATCTTTATCATTCTACTTTTGCTATGACTGACAAATTCGGGGGCATACATACATTGTATGTTCGCATAGCCGCTGTTGAAAGTGCCGGCTTGCGTAACAAATAGCGTATATTCAAAAACATACTTCCCTTTCGGCAGCCAATCAAAGAAGAAGTTAACTGAGGCATCTTTGTAAGATTCATAGTAATACAACCCATCTTGACTACGATGGCGTGACACCGCCGAAGTGGGTTCAAATGCCGCCGCCCTATAATCTTTCAAATGGACAAATTCCAAATCGCGATCGCATGAAATCGTCATTCTAACCCGCACCTTATCCCCTACTTTCAGCGTAGTGTTGGCATCCAAAGGTTCAAGCACCTCGCCACGCTCGTTCAATCCCACCCGATATATATCCCTGTCAACAGCCAATGGCATATCAGAAGACGAAGCACTTATCCGATCCATATCCTGATAATATTGATAGAAAACAGCGCCGTATGAAAGGGCATCGTTATCGCGTTGCAAAGTAACCTTTTTATTCCCATTATCAACAATACAAGATTTAATATCTTGTTTAAAAGGAAGTTGCAAAGTATCCACAAACGAAATTTCATCCTCACAAACTTTGACATAAATCTTCTCTTTTCGCTGACCATCCAACTGCAGATCATGAGCGAGCAGGGCATGACAAGCATCTGCCGTACTCTTTGTAGTCCCCCAATCTTGCGTTCTTTTTTGCTGCAACAGCCATATTTTCATTTGCTGTACCGATTTCTCATCCTGCAATATTCTTTCAAAAGCATCCATCAACAGCACCTGACGCTCTATCAACGACTCGTACCAGTAGTAGCCACGCCCCTGTTTTTTCCAGAACATGCCCATTTCCTCAGAATACTGTGCTTGCGATTTTACGGACTCCATCAACTGCTTGGCCAATTTGATGTAAGTGTTGGCCGTGGAACTCTGCTGCGTGGAAGCATTTCCTGCCAGCTCATTCCCCACACGATAAAATGTCAGGGCGGCCATGGTTTTCAGGTATATATTTTGCATTTTAGGGGCATCCTGCGCCAATTTTTTCAAAAAGAAATGATAACCTTCCCCCTCCGCTTTCACTTGTTTCAAATAGAAACTGCGCACATACAAATAATACAACGAACCTGCATACATTCCTTCCTCTTTGAGCAGGTTGGGATGGTTTCGCCTTAATTCTTCGTACCTTTCCTCAAATTCATCATCTATATATTTAACAGCCTTTGTAACTGTATTTTTTGACAAAAACATATTGTTGGGAAGCCTCATCTCATTTTCTAACAAACGGCCTGTGCCTTCCAACAAATACTCAGTAATATAACTGCTACTTTTCCCTCCGCTAAACCATGGCCACCCGCCG
The DNA here is from genome assembly GCA_016290715.1 of Bacteroidales bacterium. Taxonomy (GTDB): domain Bacteria; phylum Bacteroidota; class Bacteroidia; order Bacteroidales; family WCHB1-69; genus UBA1756. The sequence goes on along the minus strand of JAEEUY010000083.1, from coordinate 5,109 downwards.
TCGCTGTTTTGCGCATATTCCAATTTACGTACTGCCTGCAAAATGTTCCTATTAACCGCCTTTTCATTAAACAAAGAAAAAATATTCTGTATTCTCTCTTCCTCATTCTGAGCATCCATCACCCATGGCGTTTCGGTCAGCAGGATTTGTTTCAAATTCTCATCTTGCGACAATTTTGAACAAAAAGCCTCAGGATTACTGTCGGCAAACTGCTGCAACAAAGTTGCCAACTTCGGATTCTGTTGCATCACATCCCTTGCCAACAAATTGGCATACAGACGATTGAAAGTCTGTTCCGAACATTCGTACGGGTATGACATCAAATAGGGCAACGCCAAAACCGCATTCCACTTGGAATCGGGCGTAAATTGGAAACTGCAAGAGTAGAAGTCGGAAGATGATATATTTTCCGGTAATTTCAAATTAAACTGTTTTTTACCTGCTTGCGTAATGTAAACCGGCAGTGCTTCCGTTATCAACATTCGTTTTGAAAGAACAGGCAATGTAACCTCTTCACCATCCGAAAAGAGCACCTCCCCGCCCTCTGTTTTGGCTACTATTTTAAACGTAATACCCTGACTATTCGATGGAATAGAGACTTTGAAAGAGATATTCTCCGACTGTTGGGCAGCGACAGCAAATAATTGCAGCGATTGGTCTGTGATGCTTGCCAATGGTTTGCCTGTTGCCGCATCGTAGCATTGCAAAACCACATTGCCCTTCAAATGATCGGATGTCAGATTCACTACCTTCGCCGACAGCACAAGCGTATCGCGTTCATAAACAAAACGCGGCCAGTTAGGCACCAACATCACTTCTTTCTGGGTATGCAGATATTTCTCGAAATTGCCTATACACATATCTTTGGTATGCGCCAATCCTATCATTTTCCATTTGGTAAGACTTTCAGGCATGGTAAATTCAATTTCTGCTTCCCCATTACCATTTACTTGAACAAATGGGAGGAAAAAGGCGGTTTCTGCAAAATTAGACCTGATAGTGGGAGTCGGTTCTTTTTCTTCCCTATTTATTCCTTTATCCTCTGCCACTGGTGCTTCTTCTGCCATCTTCATTTCCATATCCATTTCCTCATATCTCATTGTACCTGACGCAAAAGCCATATCAACAAATCTTGCGGGTGGATCGTCTAAATAACCTTTACAATACACTCTTCTTATCATACGCTTTTGGTATCCACAGCACCATGAAGGGAAAACGCAATCGCTTCCATGCATATCAATATGCCAATCGCCACTAAAACCATAATGATAGTAATAAGGGGCGCAAGATTGCCAATAGTAATCGGTATAGGGGATTCGTATCCAATCCAAAAAGTAAGTATTGGACGTGGTCAACAAGTCCAAAGAGGCATCATAAAGTGTGGCTAACAACTCAGCCGATAGGTTTTTCGGATTCTTTAATTGCAGGTGCAGTTTCACCGTACTTTTCTCTCCCGGATGCAACTTGTCGCGGAAAGTAAGGAATTGGACATCTATTTTTTTATTGTCAAAAGGAACAGATATGGTGGAAGAGTGACTATAGCATGTGCCATCCAGAATGGAAATGACATATAGCGTAATAGTGCCTCTATCCTGTTCTGAGACAAGATACTGATATGTTTTAGGGGTGCCATCCAGATGGATTACCTCTTGTTTCAGTACGGTGTCGTTGCGGACTATTTTCACGTAGGCGGCAGCTTGGGAACGATAAGAACCCACCATGAACGAAACTTTTTCACCCGGCGCGGCAGTTTCACTATTTGTAAAACACCAAATAGGCTCATAGATAGGCATTTCCCGTTTTTGCGAATTTACCAAGGTAAAATAGCACTCATCTGTTACCTCTTCCCCGAAGTTGTCTGTTACCGACATCACACAACGGTAAACCCCCGTCGGCAGTTTTTTCAAATTAGGAATAGAAAAATAGCTGCTGTCGGAGACAGCCACTTCCCCCTGCCATATTACTTTTTTCTCCTTCCAATAAGTCTTGTCATTTTCATACGAGAAAACATACTGCGGGAAGTTTTGCCTAATGCGCTGGTCCATGTTACCAGCCGTAAAAGGAGCATTCGGCAAGTAGGTGTCTGGCATTTGCAGAAGCGACAATGTACACGTCAGTTTTGTATTTTGTACCGCGCCGGCCAGATTGGTAACCCTCGTCTCAAAACGGTTATCTGTTTTTCCCAAGTCTATAATTTCAGGAATGGATGAGATAATCAACATCGTTTTATTGCTCACGAAAACAACCGATTGCGCTTCGTGCATCTCCCCATTCTGGTCGGTAACTGTCGCCGTGATTTCGTAGCGGAAAACAGGGTAAAAACGATGAAGGTTGTTCTCTCCTTCTGCCACAAAAGCAATCTTGAAATGACCTTGCGCGTCTGTTTTCACCACCCCTTGGGCAATTTCTTTGTCCTCTGCGCTGGGCAGCATGGGACAATAGCGCCAATAATAACGGTACGGGAATGAGGTGATGCGTTGCACGCGGTAGGACACTTGTGCATCTGTAATGGGATAGCCCGCGAGAGCCATTGCACTTCCCTGCACCTCAACCTCGCTTCCCACACGATAGGTTTTCTCCGGAACGTCTATGTTCACTTCAAATTGGGGACGCTTATACTCCTCTACCTTCACTATTTTGGAATAAGCATACTCATTGATTGACTTATCCATCATGGACATGTAAATAAACAGTGATCCCAATGGGACTGTACTCGGAATAACGAACTCGCCGGCAACCGAACCGAACTCGTTGGTTATCAGGGTGTCTTTGTGAAGTTCCTGATAATTGGCATCACTGAACGTAACAACCACTTTCTTCTGTGCCATGACTTGTGCATTGGCATGCAAATATTTATATACAATGGCTTTATAACTAATGGTTTGGGAAGGACGATAGATATTGCGGTCGGTAAAAATCCGTATCGCTGAACTTTCTTTTTCCACTATGTCATCATATATTCTTTCCCTGATGTTGGAGATATAAACATCTTTTCCTTTAGAAATAGATAACGTATAGTTTTTATTTTTAGCCACATTAAAATCTATATACCCATTTACCGGGGTAAGATATTTATGAATATGACCATCTTCCGAATCAACTTTCACTTGAACCCCTTCCATCGGTTCGCCTGTACGACGGTCTGTAATCCATAACTGCACTTTCCCATTTCGCTTATTTTCAACACAATAAATATTTGTAACATGAATAAAGTTCTTCTTTACGATTTGAGAGGTTTGCTTGGAAGAGACTATTTTTTCGGGAAAAGGAACCAAGGAAGTCCATACACAATAGGTGCCCAACGGCAGTTCTGGCAAGAAATCCACCAGTGTATCCGTCCGATAGAGATGGGTGTTTGCGATGGGGATAACGGTCTCATACGCCACATTTTTCTTAATAAAATTGGGATAGGATGTAAACTCCTTGTTACTCATTGGGGTAATAGCCATATAAACAGTATCACAATTTTTGGCATACATCTCAAACAGCATTTTCCCTTGAGCATAAAAACTATTCATATCCAACTGAAACTGTGGCATTTTAATTTGTTTGGCATAACTTCTGGCTTCCTCCGCCGCACACGTACGAGCATAATCCGATGCTTTCTCATACCAAGAAAGAGCTGTAACATAATCTTGGGGCAACGAAGAGGTTTTTTGCGCCCTCTTTTGATAAAACTTGCCCAAAACCAAACAGATTTCCGGATAATTTTGTGCTTTTTCGTATTGGTCGGCTAAAGACAAAAGGGCTTGTTCATATATACTATCTTTCTGATTTACAGATAATTGTTCATAAACATAGAATAAACGCGCCAAAGTAATCCTAACCACTCTTTCATCATCGGCATTCTTCAAATAGACCTTCGTCAACCATTGGTAAGTCTTCAAAGAAAGATACTGCGGGGATAACTTGTCGGGCGTGGTGATGGAGTGCATCACAAAATTCTTGTTATCCATAAGATAGCGGGGGTCATTGATAGAAAAAGAGAGCATCGGTGCATTGATGGACAAAGAATTTGCCAAATAATCCAAGTAGTTCATGGAAAGGAACTCTAACAAAGAGTAGTTGGTATGATCGGAAGAATCGTCAAGGATGATGGGAGAATACAGTGTTACGGCGGTATTCTCCAATAAATCAACAGGTTGTAACGAAGCCTCAAAATGTTTTACAATCTCTTGTGCATATTTTTCCAATGTCCACTGAGACAGGTCGTCATCGGAAATTTCAGCGCCGGCGGTGCGGGTGGACAATTGCCATGTGTAATCACTGGCATAAGAAGCCAATTGTTGGGCCAAGAAATTGTGCCAAAGAGCGGCTTCCATATACCAATTGTTTTGCTCGCAGTTCGCAATATTTTCTGTAACCTTGAGATAGATAGAATCTATCGCCTGCTCTGTATCATATTTATCTATGATTTGCTGTATATCGTTCATTTGTCCGGTAAACAGCAAAGCCGTGTTCTGAGCCGACAAAGCCAACGTTGCGAACGTCAGCGCGAGAAGCAAGAAAATTCTTTTCATATTATGCACTTTTTTATTTCCACATTCCATTTGATTTCTAATAACCTGATATTTGCTTGAAGGCACAGCCCAAATGCTGGCAAATATCTGAAGCAATCATGCTTTCCATTGACTGGCTATTGAGTGCGCAGTCGCCGGCGAGGCCATGGACATAAACGGCCAACAACGCTGCCAGCGCCGACGGATACCCTTTCGCCATACAAGCCAATAACACGCCCGTCAGCACATCACCACTGCCAGCCGTTGCCATACCCGCATTACCCGTGGTGTTCACAAACATCTTCCCATCAGGCATTGCTACCACACTATGATGCCCTTTTAAGACAACCACCACCTGATATTTTTTTACAAAATCCCGCAATTTTTCTAAACGTTCAAAATCATTCTCCGTTTTTCCTGCCAATCTTTCAAACTCTTTAAAATGGGGAGTCAGGATAGAATGGGCGGGCAGATATGCCAATAAGGTTTTATTTTCCGCCAAGATATTCAACGCATCGGCATCAAAAATCACAGGAGAATGCACCTCTGATAGCAGGTCTTTAAGCAAAGCCGCCGTGGGGGCTGCCGTTCCTATCCCCGGACCGATGGC
>JAEEUY010000001.1 GCA_016290715.1 Bacteroidales bacterium | reverse complement strand
TTCGTTCCCTGTATGATGAGGATTATTTTGACGTTTTTCTGCACCTACCCGAGCGGCGGCAGCCGTACGGTGGTGACCATCGGCAACATACAAATAAGGGATCTCGTTTTTGAATATTTCAGCAATCCGTTTGTTCGTATTGGCATCATTGATAACCCAAAAATGATGACCAAAACCATCATCCGCAACGAAATCATATTCAGGAGCTTGATTCTTCACAATATTAGCGACAATTGCATCTATTTCTGCATTGGCAGGATAAGAGAAGAAAACAGGTTCCACGTTTGCATTCGTAATACGCACATGAATCATGCGGTCGTCTTCTTTGTCTTTGCGCGTTAACTCATGTTTTTTGATGTTATTGTTCATGTAATCATCCACATGCGTACAACCGACAATGCCATATTGCGTGCGCCCATCCATCGTTTGAGCATAGATATAGAACTTTTCTTCGTTCTCTTTTACAAGATACCCTTCTTTCTTGAAGTGGTTGAAATTCTCAACCACCTTATCATAAACAGCTTGCGAATGCTCATCAGTACCTTCAGGAAGATCTATTTCTGCTTTTGTAACATGGAGCAAAGAATATGGATTCCCTTCAGCCTCTTTGCGAGCTTCTGCGGAATTAAGGACATCGTATGGACGAGACGCCAATTTTTTTACAATTTCTTTAGGAGGACGTAATCCTTTGAAAGGTTTTACTATAGCCATAATTTTATATTTTTAGGTGATTAATTTTTCAGGCTGCAAAGATAGGCATTTTTTAGCACGAAATAAAAAAAAGAGCACGAAAAATCGTACTCTTTCCCACTATCATACATAAAAAATTATATCATCATATTGGGCATATCCTCTTCCATTTCTTCTTGGGAAGCGGAAACTGTTCTTTGCAATGAAGCCACCAGTGAGCCTATCATTTTGGTTAATTCCATCAGCTGATTTCTTGAATACTCTTTTTCATCTTCATCAATAGCTGATAAACGAGAAGCGATTTCAGTATATACGACACATTCTCTAACAGAACTTTTAGCCATTTTTAAATAATAAACAAATTGTGCTTTATTTCTGGCAGAACCTTCTGCGATATTCAATGCAATGCCTTGAGCAGATCTTTCAAAATGATGCGCTACGGAATTTTTATAATTTTCAGAAAATTTTGAAGTGACTGAGTGTACCCAATTAATATAATCAAGGGCTTTCGCATAAATTCTCAAATCTTCAAATCGAAAGAAACTTACATTATTTTCTTGTTCGTTCATTGTATTATTTTTTAATTAGAAAAAAGTTAAAGTTGGTGCAAAAATATATTTTTTTTTAATATGAAACACCTTTTGTGTTAAATAATTAACATTTTTATTTTTTTTTAACATATAAACAAAATTCGGGGGATTTTGGTCAAATTATTTGAGAAAAACTGCAAAAATTTCTACTTTTGCATCCCTATTTTTAGAAGAAATGGAAGAAATGAATACTTTTAAGGGCAAGCGGGTATATACCCTTACGGAAGTTGCCAATAGTCTGCAATCGATGATAGAAAAAACATACAAGCACTCATACTACATCAAAGCAGAGATCATCAAACTCAATTTATATCCTCGCACTGGGCACTGTTATCCGGAATTGGTTGAAAAAGAAGGCAATATCATTAAAACTCAGATGCGTGCAGTAATATGGGCACCCCAATACCAGAGCATCAACGAAAATTTCAGGAAAATCACCGGGGAACCTTTGAAAGACGGCATTTCCATCCTTTGCATGGCCAGCATCGAATTCAGTCCGAAATACGGCTTGGCTCTTTATATCCAAGATATTGAACCCACCTATACCTTGGGAGAGATGGCTAAAAACAGACTTGAAACCATCCAACGGCTGAAAGAGGAAAAAGTTTTTGATGCCAACAAACGACTGCCCATGCCGTTGCTGCCGCAACGCCTAGCCATCATTTCAGTGGAAACGAGCAAAGGCTACAGCGACTTCATGCTCGCCCTGAAAAAGCACAAATACCATTTTGAAACAGAACTTTTCCCCTCTTTACTCCAAGGCGAAAAAGCGGTTATCACTATCATGCAGCAATTGGAGCGGATTTTCCAACGTCAGACAGAATTCGACTGCGTTTTAATCATCCGCGGAGGCGGAGGCGACGTGGGATTAAACTGCTACGATCAGTTTGAATTAGCCCATAAGGTTGCCACATTCCCGCTGCCTGTCATTTCCGGAATCGGCCACTCCACCAATGAAACCATCACAGAAATGGTATCCTATGCCAATAAGATTTCTCCTACCGAAGTCGCTTATTTTCTGATCGGATTGTTTGAAAAATTTGAGAACGATTTGACAGAAATGCAACAGACCATTTCCAACAAGACCAGACTCATGCTCACTGATGCCCGACATCAGTTGAACAATATACAAAACGGCTTGCACTTACTAACCCAAAATTTTCTTTTACAGAACACACAGTTAGTTAATAACCAACAAGATAAAATAAACCGATTTGCCAAACAATTGATAGAGCGGCAACACGACCATCTCGACCATTGGAAAGTGCAAATCGCCCTTTTGGATCCCAAAAACCTGCTTAAAAGAGGATTTTCTATCTCCTATTATCATGGAAAACCTGTTACCGATGCCTCTCTAATCAAAGAGGGGGAAGAAATCGAGACCCGATTTTACAACGGGAAAGCCCGTTTCACACGCATCAAATAGACTTGTTCACAATTCTCTCTTTTGGACTCACTTGTTTGGGAAGCAATCATGAAAAACGAACTGTTTTTTTCCGAAAAATTATGTACATTTGCAAATTATCATCCAGACAAACTATATAGTATTAAGTAATTAATAATCAATAATATAAAACTACAAAAATGGAAAAACTGATCATTACGGCTGCCATTTGTGGCGCTGAAGTTACCAAAGAACAAAATCCTGCTGTTCCTTACACTGTGGAAGAAATTGTCAGAGAAGCCAAATCCGCTGTTGATGCCGGTGCCGCGATTGTACATTTGCATGTCAGAGAAGATGATGGCACACCAACGCAAAGTCGGGATCGTTTTCAGGAGTGTGAAGAAGCCATCTACAAAGTGTGCCCAGATGTGATTTTGATTCCTTCTACAGGCGGTGCCGTCGGCATGACTCCTGATGAACTTCTGCAATCCACCGGCACCACGCCACGTCCGGAAATGGCGACAGTAGACTCTGGAACTTGCAAGTTGGA